>JADFMN010000022.1 GCA_022563855.1 Armatimonadota bacterium | reverse complement strand
TGGCAGAAATCGAGAGCCTCGAATTCGAGGCGATGCAACTCGAACTCCTGCAGACGGCGAATCAGCTTGCCCTGTTGGAGACGTCTCTCGCACGCGTCGAACGCTTGGTTGAGGAGTCCATCTCTCCTGCACAATCGCTTCTGGAGCTGCAGGCGAAAAGGGATCAAGTTCGGAACCGATTGACCCATTTCAAGCGAAGGCTGTTGGGTTTTGGACTTTCAGAGACGACGCTCGATCGCGAGGTCGACGTCATCGCGATGCCCACGGGGAGCACATACGGCGACACCTGGGACGCGGAGACGGCGCTGATCGGAATCTCGTACGGCTCATCCGCGTTGGAGGCTTGATAGCTCCAGTTGACCGACCCGATCGCCGTCATCGCGGCGAAGGAGCGTGCCTGATCCCGCCACCCCTGAAACTCCCGGTACGACACCTCACGAAGATCGCCCTGCGCGTCCTGCTGCCACGCGATCACGAGACGGTCGGGGTCGTCGAACGGCAACGGGGTGAGTACCACCGGATAGACCACGCTGAAGATGGCGACGGTCGCGCCGATGCCCAGCCCCAGGACCGCGATGGCCGAGAGCGTCACACCGGGGGAACGTCTGAGCGCCCTGACGGTGTGCCGTAGGTCTTGCAGCATCGGGTCTACTCCGCCCTCAGCACGGCTGTCGGGCTTTCCCGGCACTCGGGGAGGATCTCTGGGGTCACGGAACGACCAGAGTGCCATCGGCGGGCGGTTCATGGCAAGGCAAACCGGACCTTGCTGTTGGCCTTGAGCGTCCGTGCTAGCACGGCCGGGTCGCTGGTGTACCCGACGGCGACTACCTCGTCCTGGCGTCACATCGGATCTGGACCCCGGGACCGACCGAGCTCTCGAACCTTGAAGAGCGCCGAGAGAATCTTCGCGCTGCGGACGCCGGGGTCGTCGTCCCGGGTCTCACGTTCGACCGCGACCGCGCTCCCAGGCGGAGACGAAGCACTCCGATATTTCGTCGAGGTTGTCGAGGATCACTTCGGCGGTCTCACACCGTTGAAACCAGAAACGGTCGAGATCAGCCTGCTGCTCGAGCGGACGGAAATAGTGTTGCCGCACGCCATACTCGCTCCTCACGAGCTGAATCGCCCACACGTGGGGGGCAAAGCGGATATCGGAGAGCGCGATATCCGGGTTGGCTCGGCAGTACTCCTCGACGAAGGCGAGAGCTTTATCCAGCCACGGACCGGCGGTCATCGTTTCAGGATTGAGAGCGGCCCGGCCGATCTCGAAGGCGGGCAGGAACGGCTCAGGCGGTCGGAAATCCACGACGGCGGCCAGCTCGGCGTCACGGAACAGAATGTTCCAAACGCTGTAGTCGCCGTGGACTACCTGCCTCGTCAGAGGCGGAAGCGATGCCAGGAGGGCTACAGCCTTCGGAAGCAGCTCCAGTCGGCGCTGCAGGAGGGTGGCAGTCCGGCGGTCGAAGTCGTCCTGCTCCTCCCGGCGCGCGATCGTTGCGAGATAGCGCTCCAGCGCGGTGCGCTTCCGCCCCTCATCGAGAGCGAGCCACTCCTCCGAGATGTCCCGGAAGGTCGACCGCACCCGCCGCAGGCACTTGTGCAGCCGTCCGAGGGTGCTGCCGGCCTGCGCCATCTGCGCGCGCGCGAGCGCGACACCAGAGGTTGTGTCGGACAGGTATTCGAAGAGCGCGAAGCCAGGTCACCCTCTGACCAGAGCAGTTCGCCGGCGAGGGACGGGATGACCCATGCTGCCGGTACCCCTGCGGCCCGTGCCGATTGTGACAACTCGAGCGCGACCGCTTCACCGGCGATGTCGGCGTCGGACGGGTACTGTTTCAGGAAGTATTCCCCGGCGGGCGTGCGCACCAGCCAGTTGGTGGTGCCCATGCCCTTCGCGACACGAGCGATGGAGAGAACCTCGCGGCCGTAATGACCCCTGACCGCGCGTGTCAGCCGATGTGCAAGGTCGGACCCGTCAGGCTGCATTGCGGGCCGGTTCTGAGGTGATCACGACGGGCTCTCCGCTCGAACGTCGGCGCGAATCAATGCGCGCAACGCCTTCGTACGATTTGGGCGGAATCGCACAAGCGATCGATTTCGGGACATTGTACTTATTGACGAAGTTCGGTACGCTGCGTGGCAGTGGACGACCGCGGCGCTGTTGCCAGTTGCGCCGCCTGATGAGCTACGGCCTGATCGCCGATTTCGACCCACCGTTTGTTCAGATCGCGAATTGGTGTGTGCGTGCCAGTCGTGGCGTTGGGCGGCTCTCAAACCTTGAGGTGATATCATGATACATAATCATTCTCTCTTGACGCCTGAGGCAACTATAGATCAGTCCAATAAATATGCAACATTATCTTGCAGTCACGGTCAGGGTGTGGTCCAATGGCGTAGTGCAAGAGCAAGGTCGTTACTCTACATTTGAGATCCGTGCTCGAGCCGTTAAGGCTTGCGAGATGGGAATGCCTCTTGGGCAGGTCGCAGCTGCGTATCAGACCGACCGAACGACCATCTACCGTTGGGTAAAGCGATACGATGCGGCTGGCAGCCCTGAGGGGTTGCGCCGGTGCAGCAGTCCAGGAAGTGGGCGACCACGCACGCTGAAGGAGAACGAGTCGGCCAAACTGCTCCAAGTTGTTGTGAAGGGTGCATCCGAGTTCGGGTACGAGACTGACCTGTGGACCTGCAGACGAGCAGCGCAGGTGCTGTGGCAAGAATTTAAACTTCGCGTATCGCGCCAAACCGTGTGGCGACGTCTTCGTGAGTCGGGATTGACCTATCAAAAACCGGAACGTCGCTATCTTGAGGCGAGTGAGGCAGAGCGTACAAAGTGGCGGCGATACGAGCTGCCGAAGATCCGCAGATGCGCCAAGCAGCACAAAGCGGTCTTGTATTTTGAGGATGAAGCAAATATCTCTTTGACAGCGGTGCTTGGAAAGACGTGGGCGCCGAGTGGCCAAACCCCGACTCGAGTAGTATCAGGAAAACGTGGAGGAGTGGCTGCGATATCTGCGGTCAGCAAGAAGGGCCGCTTAGTATTCAGGTTGCTCGAAAAGCGGATCAACTCAACCGACGTGATCAACTTCCTGGTCCAACTGCTGAAGCACCACACACGTCGCCACCTTGTCGTTGTCATGGACCAGGCTCCTCCTCATACATCCAAGAAGACGCATGCGTTCGTCGAATCTCAGACCCGACTCCATGTTTTCTACCTTCCGAAATACTCGCCCGACTGGAATCCAGACGAGAAAATCTGGAACCATTTGAAACACCAAGAGCTAAAGGATCATGGCGCTCGGACTAAGAGCGAACTTAAACAGCTCGCCTCGCGAAAACTTCGCAAGATGCAGCGCAACCCAAGCCAAGTCAGGGGTATTTTCTTTCGCTGCTTTGTTGCAGATTTATTGGACTGATCTATATAGCAGAAACCTTCAATACTCTAAACGGACGATACCATTCTTCTTGGTAATCTAATGATTTTGCCTTTAGTGGTTCCCATACCTTGCGAGCACAATCGCTAGAGCCAATGTAGTTGATTACCTTGGCACTCAAGGTCGGTTTCTCACAGTAAATATCCATGATTGAAAACCGTGTGCCAGCAGGCGCGGCAAGATACAAGCTGTCGAAAAAATCAGCCCAGTTTGAAATTGCCGACAGACCGAGGGTTATCAGGACTTTGGAAGTGTGAGATTCGGGCAAAGTGGTGGAAAAGAAATCTTCGTCAATGTATCTCAAATCTTGTTCTAATAACTGAATTCGTTTCGTATCCCAATGCTTCTTCTTTACTCTTTGTTCCGCGCGTTGTAGCATACCCGCCGATCCATCAACACCGATAATCTCTCCTGTATCTCCAATGTGGTCTAGGATACACCCAAAATTGATTCCCGTACCACAGAATAAGTCGACAACAACGTCTCCTTCCTGTAGTTGAAGGTTGTCAATCGCACTCTTACGAACTTGGTGATAAGGATAATCGCCAGTCCAATCGTATATGTATGAGAATTTATCGTACCATTTACGATTTCCGCTGTCTTGCATTCAAGTCTCCAATGCTGCCCAATTGTTGTAGCCGCCTAACGCTTGGCATCAGCCGCGGCCGTAGGCGGTCAGCTGGATGCCCTTGTTATGTTGCGACTCAAAACTACCGCATGCTTACGCCTGGGATGTTGATTGAAGAGAAGTCCGAGATGCCCTAGCACTACTTTACCTTCACATACTGAGACAAGCTCTACCTCAATGCTCATGACGATTCCTCCCCTGGCTACGACAGAACGCGGATCACCCCCGCCGTCCCGTCGACTTCGACCCTCTGGCCGTCGTGAAGCCGGGTCATCACCCGGTCGACGCCCACGACGCACGGCTTACCGTACTCGCGCTCGACCACCGCACCGTGC
>JADFMN010000021.1 GCA_022563855.1 Armatimonadota bacterium | reverse complement strand
ATAATCGTGTCGATGGATTGATTACTCACCGTGTTGTTCTCCCGAGTCGGTCGCCCGACGCTATGCGCTCGCGGTCATCGGGCGCGGCGTCCGCGACGAGCCTGGCGACCGCGCCGAGCTTGTCGACCTCACCGGGTTCAGCTTCGCCGCTCACGGCTAGCGAGTCGCTAGCGTGCAGATCCGCGACGACATCGCCTCGGTCCGTGACGAAGCGGACGGCACCGTCTCCGAGACCTGCGGTTTCGATCCGCAGGACGTGCGCAAGGTCGACCCTGACCGGGCGGTGCCCGGTTCGTTCGTGGGATGGGAGTGCGGCGACGTGTTCGTCGACCGCCTGTAGTTCGATCAGTCTGGGCACGGGTGTGCCTCCTTTTGTGTTGATGGTTGCCGCGCCGTCGCGGCGGAAGGTTGTCTAGTCCTTGATCAAGCGCGGTTGAATTCGAAGAAAACGTAGAAACACTCCAAACACCCGGTTCTCCCGATCGTACGTGGGTTTGAACGGTTTGAACGAACAACCACTGGCCCTGGGAGGGGCGTTTGAAGTGAAAGCAAGTCTACGACGACAGCTGCGGTGTTTCAAAGGCCAGATCGAGCGACGACTCGAGCGCGAGAACAAGCGCGAGGCGCACGATGGCCGTCCAGTGCTGCGCGGCACGGGAGCGACCTACGAGATCGCATCTCGGGTGCGAGCGGTCGCCGCGGGAGGCATCGGCCTGATGCACCAGATGGCGAAGGCGATCGGGCTCGACCGGGAGATCGATGACCGGGTACGGCTTCTTCGGTTCCATGCTCCGTACGAGGAATCCGATCACGTGCTCAACATCACCTTCAACTCCCTCGCCGGCGGCGAGTGCCTGGATCACCTCGAGTTGCTGCGCAACGACGTGAACTACATGGACATGCTCGGTGCTCGACGTATCCCGGATCCGACGACGGCAGGCGACTTCTGCCGCCGGTTCAAGTCGAGCGGCGACATCGACGACCTTCAGATCGCGATCAACGAGACCCGGCTCCGCGTCTGGTCTTCGCAACCCAGCGAGTTCTTCGAGCACGCGCTGATCGATGCCGATGGCTCGTTCGTGGAGACGACTGGGGACTGCAAGGAGGGGGCGGACTTCAGCTACAAGAAGGGGTTCGGATACCACCCGCTGGTCGTTTCATTGGCGAACACGCAGGAGGTGTTGTTCCTCGAGAACCGGCCCGGCAATCGACCTTCATACGAAGGCGCCGCTGCGCGTCTTGACCAAGCCGTAGACCTGGTCAGTCGAGGTGGATTCCGGAAAGTGACGCTTCGCGGCGACTCCGACTTCAGCCAAACCAAGTTCCTTGACGGCTGGGACGAGAAGGGAGTCGAGTTCGTGTTCGGGTACGATTCAGCCCCAAACCTGGTCGTAACGGCCGATTCTCTGGAGGATGCGACCTGGTCGAAGCTCAACCGAGAGAATCGGTACGAGATCAAGACCCAGCCTCGATCGCGACCAGAGAACGTCAGGGACAGAGTCGTCCGGGAGCGCGAGTATCTCAACATCCACCTGCTCGAGGAACACGTCGCAGAGTTTGACTACTGCCCGACGGCCTGTGCGAACGACTACCGAATGGTGGTGGTGCGAAAACTGCTGAGCTACGAGAAGGGACAGAATGTTCTGTTCCCTGTGATCCGCTACTTCTTCTACATCACCAACAAGCCGAAAGACTCCGCTCGTGAGATCGTCCGCTTCGCCAACACACGATGCGATCAGGAACGGTTGATCGGTATCCAGAAGAGCGAGGTACACTCGCTGCGTTGTCCGCTCGACAGCCTGCTCAGCAATTGGGCCTACATGGTAATGACGACCCTGGCGTGGAACATGACGAGGTGGTTTGCGCTACTGCTTCCCGAAGATGGACGCTGGAAAGACAAGCATGGTGGCGAGAAGAAGGAAGTGCTGAGCATGGGCTTCTCGAGATTCGTCAGGACCTTCATGCTCGTGCCGACGCAGGTGGTCTCGACTGGACGTCAACTCAAGCTGCGACTCCTCGCCTGGAATCCGTGGCAGCACGTCTTCTTCCGGGCGCTCGATGCCGTGCGATTGATCTCGTGATCAATCCGACTGATACCGGGGTACGGATGTCCCGGTCCGCAGTGGCATCGAACGCGACAGGAGACCAACCAGAAAACTGAGCAAACCGGCGAAGGACCACGGCGACGGCGCCGAACCGGTCGGGCTCCGTACGCGGCAAACCGCTGAAACCTCGCTTTAGGTACGCTTGATCAAGGCCTAGGCTGGAGTTTCGCGGTTTTCACGCGGACAAAAGCCAGTGCGGCAGGGTTGCAGCGAGTTTCTCAGCACCCGGTCTGGTACCCGGGTGCTGAGAAAGTCGGCTCGTCCATAATTCTCGACGCACTGCGGCAAGCATGTCGTTGAGCGACGGGCGCGTCTTGTGGCCATACCAGGGAGCTGCTGCGCGCACGATCGCTACATCCTTGTCGGGCTGACCGTGGTGCAAGTACCAGATGATGGAGAGTGCGTAGGCGGCGAACGCGGTTGCCAATGTGTGGTTGATGGCCATCTCACCAACACGTTCTCGAGCATTGGGGCCCGGACGTTTCTTCACGCGATGCGAGCCCTTCGGACGGTGCCACCATCCGTTCTGCGGGTCTTCGAGTCCCAAGGCCTGCTTCGTGTTTCGGAAGCCTACCTCGATCTCCCAACGCCGCGCGTACTGTACGAGGATGGCTTTCTCGGATCTGTTGGGGTCCGTGGAGAAGTACGCCCGATCGTCGAACCTTCCTCTTGGGTCCCAAGTCACCACCACTCGCACGCGCCTGATGCCGGCGACGGTGTACCAGAGGCACACCATCGACTTGACCTTGATCGTGATTTTCTTGCCGTAGATTACCAAGGTCAGCGTCTTCCACGGTGTTGTCGATGACTTCGCGAGGTCCCTTGGTGAGAGAAGTCTCTTCCCCTTGCGTGATGGACGTCCCTTTCCGTGGTATCTGTCTGGCGGCTCGTAGAGTGCCGCATCCATGACCATCGGCCCGGTGAAAACGATGTCGGCGGGGAGATCACGCACGACCGTCTCGCATGCGTATTCGGAATCTGCAAGGACGTGCAGTCGACGTCCGGCGGGAAGCCAGCTTTTCACGAGTTTGATCAACTCAGCTGCGAGTACCGTTCGCTTGCGGTACTTGCTCTTCGGACTGCGTTTCTTCGAGCGATAGAGACGAAACAGGAATGGAATGGCCAGCCCTTGAGCAGAATTCCATGGAAGAGGAATCCAAAGTGCAGCGATCACCCAGTTGTGCCCAAACGCGAATACCGACTTGCGACCTTGGGTCGATCCCCGCCCGTAGGTCGAACTGTGCGAGTCGTAATGCATCGCCGCGCCGAAGATGTGCGGTCCGCCCTTGTGGCACAGAGTGTCATCCAAGATCAGTGTGATCTCCTTGGGCATGAAGGGCAGCAGCAGTCGAAACAACGTTTCGCCGACCGCGTCGGTGGTCCACCGTCCCTGCGAGAGGAATCGGTAGATCGAGGAGTGATGCTTGCCCGTAGGAACAACTCCTGACGCCTGGATCACGCGGCTGATGCTGTGGCGTCCTTGGCAGATAATCCAGCCGGTGATCAGAGTCGAGAAACTCTCGAATCCAGGTTTCGTGAAGCACGTCCTGAAGTTCTCGAGTAGGTCCCGAACGGTCCGCGGAACGGTGACGGTGAACAAGTTGATCCCTCCCAGGAATGAACGTGACTAGACTCGCCTCTGCTGACCATGCAGCGCGAGATCTTGTGTGCAGAGTTGGCGGCGGAAGCCGCGGCGGAGCGGGTAGAGGAAGATGCGCTTCACCGGCAGGGCGTAGCGGTTCCACCGATCCAACTTCCCGCGCCCCTGTGTTTGCCCGACCTCGACCCAGTTGGCTGCCTGGTAGCACGTACCGCGAAAACGCATCCCAACGAACGTCTCCAGCAGCACCGGGCGATAGCCGTAGCGGTTCTCCCAATCCTGCGGCAACCGCTTGACGACTCTCGAAAGAAGATGCGACGCGAGATTCCGTGACTGAACCCAAGGCAAGATCAGGAACCTCGCGTTGTTCACGACGAACCTGAGGTTGAGAATGCGCTGTTCGTGCGTCCAGCCGATGAACCGATCTCGTGGTGCCACCTTCCACGCTGAGGCCCCGAATCCTAGCGCTGCCAGAAGCCGTGCACGAGCGAACACGAAGTAGCGGATCTGAGCACCGGCCAAAGGCTGGTACCCAAGGTAGTGGTGACGCTCGATCAGTTCGTTCCAGAGCAACGATTGCTTCCCCGCTTGGATCTGTACGAACTCCAGTTCTCCGAGTTCGCCCACCGGAAGAGTGATGGGTATCTGTGGGTCAGATGCCGACGTCAGACGTGGCTTCCGTCTGCCGTTTCCATTCGAGCGCTGCGGCGGCGGTAGTTCGATGAGACCGTTGCGGTGCATCCGCAACATCGCCACCCGGCACGACATGTCCTTGAGGCGTCCGTCCGGTCGAAGCCACTCGAGCTCTTCGCACACTAGCCGCGAAAGCTCCACGCGGGTCCTACTACCGTCCGCGATCAGGCCGCGAATCGTCTCCAGTTCATGCGCACTGAACGTGCGACCACAGAAACGATGCTGACCGCCCGTCGTGCTCGACATGCCCAGACGCTAGAAAAACGGTCGTTGTGTGTCCAGTCCGTTGTCAAAAAAACGCCGGCACCGACCCCGAATCCACCCCCAAAAACCGCGAAACTCCAGGCTAGGGGTCTGCGTCACGGGAAGAATCCAAACGCGCCTGCCTCCAATTCGCACTCCAGAGGCTGGCCCGCATTGCCAGATTGGGGTCTGCGTGAGGTCGATTTCGGTTGGTTTCGGCCATTTTGGTTCCCGTGACGCAGACCCCTAGCGGTCAGGCGCGAGACCCTCAGGATCGTCACCTTTCCCGGAGCGAACCCG
>JADFMN010000020.1 GCA_022563855.1 Armatimonadota bacterium | reverse complement strand
AGCAGGACGCGGTGTTCGCCACCGTCGGCTACCGCCTGACACGGTTCCCGGTGCCACCGACCGGCGACTACCGGATCGCGTCGTGGACCGCGGACGGGGCAGTGTACACGACCTGAGGGTTCTCGATCTGGCGTCGTCCTTGGACTAGGGGTCTGCGCCACGGGATGCGAGCGCGCGTTTCCGCTGAGGAATCCGGAGCCCTTGACTCACGGTTGTTTCGACGACAGCTTCGATGAGTAGTACGTCGAGCGGGCGGGTTCCGGCGGAATGACGGCCGTCACGCTCCGTACCAGCGTTTTCGCGGCGTTCTTCCCGGTTTTCAGGTCCCCATCCCCTGCATTCGCCGCAGGTTCAACGCCAGACACACGAGGTCCCACTCGCCCTGGACTTTGACCAATCCTCGCAGGCTGAAGGAGCGGAAGCCAAGCACGTTCTTCACCCAGCCGAACGGCGATTCGACCAAGTGCTTTCGCCTCCGGTATCGATGCCGCCCATTTTCGGTTCGGAGCTTGCGCTGCATCCGCTTGGTAGCAGTGTCATCGTCCGCCGTCGGCGCGGCGTCGTTCTTCGTCGCGGTCGCAGCGTCGTCGTCCACGGTGGACGCGGACTCGTTCTGCTCCGTCGGCGCCGCGTCGTCGTCCGACTCGGGCACAGACTTGCGCTTGCGTCCGATCGGCACGTAGCCATCGATCTTCGCGCTCTCGAGCGCGCTGAAGTTCTCCTCAGATCGGTAGCCGGCATCCGCCAGCACTTCGCCCACCTTCTCTTCGGTGTTGGCTGCTGCGCGCTCGACCATCGGGATCAACTCCTCGACGTCGGCAGCGCAGTTGGTGACCTTCGTTGCGACAATCAGTCGCGACTCGCCGTCCACCGCGATCTGGGCGTTGAACGACTGCTCGTAGCCCTTCGAAGTCTTCATGATCCGGCTCTCCGGATCAGTGAAGTTCTCTTGGTCCTTCGGCTTCGGCTGCCCCTTCGGATACTTGCGCGCGTTTGGCCGTTCCTTCGGTGGCTCCCGCCCCTCCGCCTTTGCCTTCTGTTCGCGTTTCGCGTCGGCTTGCCGCGCTTCCTCGGCCTTGCGGCGTTCAAGTCGCTCCTTGGCTTCCTGGATCTTCTTCAGCCGCGTTTCGCGTCGTGCGAGTTCTTCGGGGAGTTCGTCGCCACGAAAGTCCGGCCCGAACTCCACGTCTTCCGCCTCGTCCGTGTCGTCGGCCATCTTCGTGATCGCCTGGATCTCACGCTTCAGCCGCTCCTCTTCCTTGTTCATCCGTTCGTAGCTCATCGCCTTGTGCTTGCTGGCGTTGGCCTTGACCTTGCTTCCGTCGATCGCGAGCGTGCCGAGCGACGTCAGACCCGATTCTCGGGCGAGATGCACGACCTGCACGAACAGCTTCGAAAACTGGGCGATGTGGAGTTGCCGGAAGCGGCAGATCGTCCGGTGCCCCGGCATCTGATTCCCGGCCAGAACACGGTAGGCGACGTTCTCTTCCAGTTGCGTTGCGATCTTGCGCGAGGAAAACGTCCCTGTGCTGTACGCGTAGATCAACACCCGCAGCATCAGCCGAGGGTCGTACGGTAGCTCGCCCTTGCCACTCACCCGATAGCTGTCGAGCAGTCCATCCACATCCAGGGACTCCACTACATCTCGGATGAACCACGCAAGGTGGTTCTCGGGGAGCCAGTCGAGCAGAGAAGGGGGAAGCAGCAGGCCTTGGTTGATGTCCTGCCCTCGTTTGAACCGCGCCATGGCATCTCTACGTACGTCGCGCAGCGAGGGGCTTAATTTTCTCGCTCAGAATCAAACAAAGTTTCCCGGGCTGCCGGGTCATCCCGTGACGCAGACCCCCAATGCCATTAGGCTTCCACGCCGATGGAAAAACGGCGTGTTCGACTGCTTCGCATTGATTGCGTAGCGCGATTCGTTGATGCGTGTACGCCAGACCATCCTCGGCCACTTGAGGGCTAAAGAGTATTGGTAAAAGCGTGCGTAATGACCGCGCTTAAACACTTCGGATAGTGGGTCGAGAAACGTGGGTGCGCTACAATCAGTACAGATTGACAAATAACACTGACTGCAACGCATCCCACGTCAGATTCCGAGGGGGAATCCATATCAATGGCACAGAAATCGCGGCACAATTTCAAGGCCAAAAATCCAATTCGGCCGGTTTTCGAGTTCCTTTCCAACCTTCTCCGTGTTGAAGACATCGACGATGTCCGGGTTGGCTATCGCGACTTCTCCCGCGATGGCCCGCTCAGCCCGGAGCTGCTGGTCACCATCCTGCTGTTCATGGCTGGGGACGGGAATCGCTCCGGCTACGCACACGTGCTCTCGAGGTTCTGGGACCAAGCCGAAGACTTCGGGATCAAGCTCCCGTCGGCGGTCCCCGTGAGCGCCGCGTCCCTGTGCGATGCGAGAGACAAGCTGGCCGCGGAGTTTCTTCGAAGGCTCATCCACGACGTGCACGCAAAAGTGGAGAGCGACTTTCCCGAAACCACTGAGTTCCGCGGCCATCGAGTCTTCGCGGTCGACGGCTGCAAGGTCAATCTCAGGCGAAGCTCCGAGCTGGACCGAGCGTTTGGGAGCCCATCCGGTGGGCACGTACCACAGGTGCTCATGAGCGCCCTTGTCAACGTCTGCAACCGCGTACCGGCAGATGTCGCGATCAGAGGCTACGCCTCTTGCGAGCGCTCGATCCTGCTCGAAGAGCACCTGCAGTTCCTCGAGTCCGGCGACATCCTCGTTCTGGATCGCGGATACCCCTCCTACGAAGTCGTCGGCAGGCTCCTGGACGCCGAGGTGGACTTCCTGATACGAGTGCCGGCAAGCTCCACGTTTCCTGCCATCGACGAGTTCCTGGAGAGCGGCCGGCAAGAGTCGGCAGTCACGCTGGAGTTGCCGCGCACCGGCGATGAGGATCGCCGGCAAGTCCGGTTGCGTGCGGCGAGGCTCGAAACAGAGGATGGACCGACCGTCTTCCTGACTTCTCTACCGCGGGCGCGGTGGTCTTGGAGCACCTTGTGCCAGCTATACAGAATGCGATGGCAGGCCGAGGAGCTCTACAAGACGTTCAAGGCCGACTACTTCGATCAGCGGCAGTTCCATTCGAAGAAGACTGACGGTGTCCAGCAGGAGATCCTCGCTTCGATGCTCTTCCTCGGCATCTCGCGCTACCTCATGGCTGCCGCGGCCGAGGTTCATGATTGCCCACTTCACGAGGTTTCGCAGAAGGCCAGCGTGCTCGGGTTCGCCGACTACCTCCTGCGAATCCTCCGGCAGGACCCGCAAAGCGGACCAGAACTCATCCGCCGATTGCTCGCCAGAATTGCCAGGCATCGCGAAAAACGCAGGCCGCGACGCAGTTTCCCGCGAAGGTCATTCAGGCCGAGTCCGAGGTGGGGCGCCACAGGGCGGCGGGGAGCCTAATGCCATTGCCCCCATGGGGGGCGCAAATCGGACAGAATGTCATGACGTTGCCTCCTCCAGCGAGCCCTTCTTGTTTCGCTTGTGTGCTGCCTTGGCTCGGTAGCTCTCACCGGAGAGTTCGAGGATGGTCGAGTGATGCACGACGCGATCGATCGCGGCGGCGGTGGTCATCGGGTCCTTGAAGATCTTGTCCCACTCGGAGAACACGAGGTTGCTCGTGATCATGACCGAGCGACGCTCGTAGCGCTCAGCGAGGAAGGTGAACAGCACCTCCATTTCCTCGCGGTCCTGCTGCACGTAGCCGATGTCGTCGATGATGACGACGTCGAAGCGATCCAGCCGTTTCAGAGCTCGTTCGAACTCAAAGTCCCGCTTGGCTATCAGCAGTCGTTGCACAATGCGGAAGGCGGGCTGAAACAGCACTTGGTAGCCGCGCTGAATCAGCTCCTGGCCGATCGCGGCGCACACGTGGGTCTTGCCGCGGCCCGGCAATCCAAACGCCAGGACGTTTTCCGCCTTCTCCACGAAGTCGCCTTCGCACAGGCGAGGCAACTGAGTCTGAATCTTGCGGGGTAGCTTCGCCGTTTCGAGCGTCGCCAACGTCTTGTCGAAGGGCAGGTGAGACTGGCGGAAGTTTCGGTCAACGCGGCGGCGCTCACGTCCTTCGATCTCCGTCTCAGCGAGGTACTTCAGGTACTGCTCGAAGGTCCAGCCCTCAGTCTGCGCCTTGGTCGCCATCTCTTGGTACGAAGCCTGAAAACTCGGCAGCTTGAGTCTCTTCAGCAGAACACAGATCGACTCCGTCGAAGCCGTCATGACATCACCTCCACGCAGCCCGTCAGAAGCTCGTCGTAGCTACTGAGATTGACATCGGCGATCGCCACGTCCGGGATGGTCGGCTTGTCCGGCGCGACGAGCGCCTTGACCTCGTCAGCTATCGGCACGGTCCCCTCGGCCATGATCGTCCCGAGTGCGAACTCCACCTCGCACTCCATCGTCTTGGCTGCCAGATGCAGGATCCGGAGGTACTCGATGTCGACCTTTCGCGGTGGCATCACGGCGACCAGAGCGTCGTAGGCCCGACGAAACGTGACCGTCGGAAACAGGTCATCGCGGTACCGATAGCGCTCGAATGCTCCGGCCTTCTTGATCAGCGAGTCGATGATGTGGCGGTAGTTGATGGCGTGTTGCTGCTTGCCTGTAAGCCTCTCGACCGTCATCTGGAGCTTGCCACCGAGGTAGACCTCGAGCCTGGTGTCAAACAGCCGCACACGAAGCTTCTCTCCGATCAACTGCGACGGCACAGAGTAGGCGTTTGACTTGATGTTGATCGTGCTCCAGGGCGAACCCTTCGTGTCGATCTCGCTGTACTCCGGCAACCGGGACGCGGACAGCAGACGCATCGCGGCAAGCTCCTCCTTGAGCTTCACCTGGCGTCCGCGGTTAGCTGCAGCAGCAACCTCGCGCAGCCACTTCTCGTATTCCTCGATGCTGTCGAAGTCCCTGCTGCCGCGCAGCAGAAGCAGTTGATGCACGCGGCGTTTGAACACACCGTTGGCCGATTCGATATCGCCATTCTGCACCGACTCTCCGACCGCGATCGTCCAGGGCTCCATCCCGAAGTGTCTGACCATGCGCTCGTACTCCTCGTTGAAGCCGCGCTTGCCCGTCCGTAGATCGTGGGTGGCCGCGGTCGAGTTGTCGGTCTGATGGCGCTTCGGCACACGCCCAAGCTGGAAGAGCGCCGACTGCACGCCGCGGCGGATCGACGTCATCGATTCGGACTGGCAAACCGAAACCCACTGCCAGTTGGAATAGGGCAACACCGAATGGCAGATCATGTGCGCGAAGGGCTCGCCGGCGATCGTCACCTCGAGCTCGGTGCCCCAGGTGAAGTCGGTCTGCATCGCTTCGCCGGGAACATGCACCTGGCTGAAGAACACTCGCTTGGGAGGCCCCTTCGTGGCCCGCCACTGCTTGAACCGTCTCTGCAGCGTCCGAAGGTGGCTCTCCTGG
>JADFMN010000019.1 GCA_022563855.1 Armatimonadota bacterium | reverse complement strand
GGCGGGCACGAAGGAGATGAGGGCCAAGGTCAGCTACAAAGAAGCTGGCATAGTGCTCTCGTTCCCCTGGCTGATCAGCTTCGACCAGACCGTGTGGGTGATCGTCCCGTGACAGAACGGAACTGATCGCCCCTAGCGAATCTACCGGGATTGCGGGGCGCGTTCGAGCCCGGGGCTCATCTGGCTGTGGTAGCTTGAGAGCTTGCTGCCGCTGTCCGGCGCCGGAGAGGAGTGAAGTGCGTCATACTTCCAGGATCAACATTCGGCTGTTCTGCATCGCCGCCGTTCTCGGCGTGAGCAACGCTGTTCTTGGCCAAGTGGAGGAGGAGTGGCGATGCTGATGCGTCGCCGACGCCGCAAGACTTCTGTCTAGCGAACTACCGGCAAGATGCGCGCGACCGCTTTCTTGCGGTCGCGCGTTTTACGTCGTCGTGCGCGCCCGCAAGGGAGGGCGCGGTCCTTCGAGCCGATCCGGCGGGGCGCCCCGGGACAATTACCAGGTTTTCGCTAGGGTATTGCAATCAGGTTGCACCTGGGGTAAACAGGGGAATTGAAGTAGGTTCAGAAAGCGTGGTCAAGCGGTACTTGATTACAGGTCTGGATTCTTTTGGAGTGGAGCAAACGAATGAAACGATATTTTATTCTTGTGGCTGCGGTGCTTTTGGTGCCGATGGCCGTTTTCGCACAACCGTGGTCGGACAATTTCGAAAGCTATTCGAATGGCGATAACCTGCACGGTGTAAGCGGCTGGCTGGGCTGGGACGGTGATGCCAATTCCACGGGGTTCGTGACAAACGCTTTTTCAAACAGCGCCCCGAACTCCCTGGCCATCGATGGCACGGGGCCTGGGCGCGTTGTGTCGGACTTGGTGCAGGAGTTTACAGCTTCGGGCTCCGGCATCTATCTGCTCCATACTGAGACCTATTTCCCAGGGAACTCCACAGGTACGCAGTGGTTCATCATGCTGAACCGGTACAACGTTGGTGGCGCGAAAGACTGGTCGACTCAGACACAGTTCAATCACACGACTGGGATGGTCACGGAAGTGGACTCGCATATACCCGACCGCAGCGGCAGTATACCGATCGTATACGATCGGTGGGCGCCCATTGACATGGTGATCGATCTCGACAACGATCTGGTGTCGTTCTCCTATAACAACACGTCGTTGTACGTCGATCAGCCGTGGCAGCAAACGGGCGATCTCGCAATCGGTGCAGTGGACCTTTGGTCGAACTTTGCGTCGGTCATGTATTACGACGATATGTCGCTCAATCTCGTACCGGAGCCTGCTACGATGCTGGCCCTCGGCGCAGGATTAGCGCTGCTGATCCGTCGCCGACGCCGCAAGACCTCTCTCTAGCTAACTATCGCCAAGATACGCGCGACAGCTTTCTGGCGGTCGCGCGTTTTGCGTTGTCATGCGCAGGTCAGCAGATATCGGTCGAAGTCTCACTCAGGTTTGGCGTTGAATCCTGCTTCTACGACGGCCGCTATGATCGCATCCAATGCCGGTGGGGGCGTACCGGCTTGAACGGCCGCCTCAAGTCATCCCGCTAACTGAGAGAGTTATGGGCTGCAGCTAAGGTTCGTCGTCGGACTGGGCCGACCAGCCTGTGGTTGCGGCCAGCGCGACCAGCGCAGTTATGAGTGTTCTTGTCGTCATCGTGCTCACCGGTCTGCGAGCAGATCTGTCTGGATTCTGTTAGAATCGCCAAGAATCGGCTTCATAGTCCATGAGTCCATGAGTACATGGCGTCATTGTCCATTACGGCGCGAGTGCCGTTAGAACCTGTAACCGAAGGTCACGCCGTACTTCTGGCGCTCTCCGACCCAGATCGATCCTACGAAGTCCCCGAATCCAGCGCCTAAGTACGCGTTCAGTTCGTGCCCGGTGTGCTGGAGCCCTACAAACACGTCTCCATGTGAGATTCTCAGTCCAGAAATGCCGTGTACGTGGCTTTCGTCCGCGCGATCCACCAAACCAACGTACGGTTCGAACGTGACTTCGTCCAAGTAGAAGTGCTTCGCAAACGTGACGTACGGCGCGATCCGTTCGCTGAACGTGTCCTGGAATGCGAACCCAGCCGTGACAGACGGAAGAGCGTCGCTTTCGGTGGCGACCATGTAGTTCCCGACAAATCTCCAGACGTCAGGATTCCAAAGATAGATGAGCCCGAGTTCCAGCCGTGGCTGCTCATTCGGGCGATACCACAGGTATGTTCGCGTGAACTTGCCGCCCTCTGCAGGGACGGCGAACGTCGTTAGTCTCCATTCGGACAAACTGTCCGAGTCGGGGTTGGTCGATGAACCTGCCCCGCCGCCAGCTCACAGCGGTCATCCGCCGCCTGCTTGGGCGAGCAAGAGGCACGGTGCTGTCAACAAGGCGAGCATCGCTAGTGGTTTAATCATAAGGTTTCTATTGCGGAGGTTGCACGACTGGACCTGCATAGTTCTCCACCAACTATGGAAACAAATACGGCTAGCGACGGTATCAAGACGAACTCTTCGAGTGTGTTCTTCATAGTCTATTCCTGGTTGTAGCGTGGGCTACTGCGAGGGCTCGTCGCTCACTGGTTCGGCAGTGAACCCCGCGTCGTCGACGGCCTTCAGAATCATGTCGGTGGCCGGCGCAGGGGTTCCTGCCTGCACGACGAGTTCCTCCGCATCGAAGTCGACGGTTGCCGACATAACGCCAGGAACCTCTTCGACTTTCTCCATGATCGGTATCGCGCAGGCGGCGCAGTCCATGCCCTCGACGTTGAACACGAGCCGTTGCGTCGGGAGGGTGGACGCCTGCTGATTGCTCTCGCTCGCAGCGTTGGCCATGTTCAGCCTTGCCTGTCCGACATACGGATAGGCGGCCGAGCTGAGGGCGAAGATGGCGACGGCCCACATCACGCCCTTGTTGATCTTGCGCCTCACGGCCGCTTGGGGAGTGAGACAGCCCGTCGCGTCGCAACTTGCGGCCGACGGCTTCCGGTAGACCATTGTGAATCCGAAAATGAGGAACACGCCTGTCAGGATGAGGAAGTAGGGGCGATACGGCGTGAGGGCCGCGCCGATGCCGAGCGATCCGGCTGCGCCCGCACCCAGCAGTGCGGGTATCCAGCAACATGCGGATGCGCCGAGTCCCGCGAGGGCGATCCCAGCGATAGAGAGGATGTTTTTCATTTTCTTGTTCCAATCGTTTGGCAATTGTCTTTGTCGAATGCTCGAAAGATGCCGTCAGCCGTGCTGCAGAGCGGTTCGTAGATCGCGAACTTGCCCTCCTTGCGAACGGAGATCAGACCCGCGCGGTCGAGATGCCGAAGGTGGTGCATCAGCGCTGGCGAAGTATGTCCGAGCAATGCACTGAGTTCGCAGACGCAGAGCGGCTCGATGCGGATCGCCGCATAGATCGCCGACCGTATCGGATTGCCCAACGCCGCACAGATCGCGGCAAGTCCCGTCAGAGCCTCCTGGTTCGCCATCTTGTCCGCGACGCGCCTCACCCTCGTAGGGTCGTCGTTGTACGCGTCGCAGCGGACCGAGTCCACCGAGCTTTCGTAAAGAAATGCTGCCATTGGAGGTATAAACACCGCAAGACGATTAAAGGTTTCCTTTATTGTCTGAAAGGCCCAGGCAGGGAGTTAGCGCGCCTAGGTAGCCTTCGAATGGTTTTTGGCCAGCGACAGCCTCAATAACCTTGACAGGACGGAACTGCCTGATGCCGAGGGAACTTGCAGCTCATGCTGGCAGCCATACCGGTTGCAGCGAGGAACGAAGATGATCACATCTCTGCTCGTCGACACTTTTGAGAAGGACTTTAACGCGGCGAAGGGCTTAGTCCGAGTCGTATCCGTCCTCTCACCCACTTGAGGTCTGTGTTTGAGCGGTGCCAGTGTGGCACTTGACGACCTGGCCAAGGCCTTTCCCGACGCTGAAGCACAGTTCTTCGTACTCTGGGCTCCGATGCTCGGCCATGAGAGCCACGACGACGCCGTCCAACAGTCGAACTCCTTTGGCGGCGACGAGCGGTTCAGGTTCTACTGGGACGAGAAGAGGAGGCTCCCGAGCTCTCTCGGCTCAACGTTGCAGTTGCCAAGCGACCAAGAGCGGGCCGAGTTCCTCGGCCCAGAGAAGCACCTACCGAGCAACCAAAATCAGGCGTGGGACGTCTATCTGCTCTACGACAAGGAAGTGACGTGGGGAAGCAAGCCGCCCGAACCGTCTTTCTGGATGCACCAACTCGGCCAGGACGAGCGTCTGCTCGACCCAGCGCGCCTCAAGCGCGCCTTTGAATCAATGATAAACCCCAAACACGAAATCGTCTTCCTCACAAGGGAAGGATGCAAAGGGACGCCGCTGATGCGCTCCCGCTTCGAGGAAGCTCTGCGGAGGAAGGGTCTGCCAGAGGCGTTCCAGATCGTCGATATGGACGACGTTGACGAGGCCGATGTGCGGACGGCCTACGGCACGCCGACCGTCCTCATCGACGGCAAGGACCTGATGGGTGCGCCGGCGCCGGACGCCTCCGGCGTCCCGTCGTGACGGTTCTACCCGGGCGGAGTTCCGTCCGTGGAAAAGCTCATGGAAGCGCTGCCCGACGCGTAGCCTAATTGAGCTGCTGCGTTGCCGCCGCTCCCACGCCTTCGTTTTCCTAAGAGATCACAAGGGGATCGAGAACTAGAGGCGGAACACGTCGTACGAGTAGCTCAAGTTAACCCCCTCTCTCCTCCTCGGCTCGGAAGTTCCGTTCCTGCGGGTTCGAATGGTAACACTGCGCGACGACTGCCCCCCATAATCTGAAACTGTGGACTGGCTCGTCGTGATCCCGATCATCTTCGCCGCCGCGACGCTGGGCGGCGTCGTCGGTTTCGGCACGGGGGTCATCGCGCTGTCGGTGCTGGCGCTGATGATGGGTGCGGCGGAGGCGATACCCGTGCTCGCGATCGCGATGATCTTCGCCAACGGTTCGCGCGCGCTCTTCTCGTGGAAGGAGATCGACTGGAAGGCGTTCTTGGCTTATGGGATACCGGGCGCGATAGCGTCCGTGTTCGGCGCGGAGATGTTCCTGCGGATCGACGAGCGGTGGCTGACCGCGATCGTCGGCGTGATCGTCCTGCTCATGGTGCCGACCCGGCGGCTGGTCAAGCGATGGAACGTGAAGGCAAAGCTCGTGCACCTGCCGTTCGTCGCTCTTGTCAAGGGTTTTGTGTCGGGCGTCGGCGGCGCGTCCGGGCCGATCGCCGCGCCGTTCCTGATCAGCTACGGTTTGGTCAAGGGGGCTTATGTGGCGACCGAAGGGCTCGGCGCGCTGCTTGGGCACTTCGCACGAAGCGGGACGTACTATTTCGGCGGAGCCCTCTCCGCCGACATGGCGCGGCTCGGTCTCGGGCTGGGTCTCGTGATGATCGGCGGCACGTTCGTCGGAAAGAAGATCCTCGACCGCCTCGAAGTGCGCCAATTCATCGTCGTGGTGGAGGTGGCGCTCGTGGTCGCGGGGCTGTTCTTGGTCGGCAGCGCTGTCTGGGCTGGCTAGAGCTGTGTGCGCCCTCTCTTCACAGGTTCAGGAAGAGGCGCTTAATCGGGTGGCTCCGCCCTTCAGGATGGTGTCATTTCCAGGCTTTCCTCCGAGACGCGATGAACGCCTATAGCCGTGCTGCAACGCACGCATTGGTCGGCTCGCGCCAAGGCGAGATGCCTCGCACGACGTTTCAGTCCCGGCTTTAGCGTTCGAGAACCAACTTAGTCTCCTGGCCGGCTCGGAGAGAAGCGACGTGCGAGTTCGCGGACCCGAACTGTATGTCGATCACCTGGTCGATCTTCGAGGTGATCGTTAGCTCAATCCGGTCCGAGTTCCAATAAAGGCGATCGATCTCAATCTGGCCGCGACAAAGTACGCCTTCGATCGTGCCCTCCTTCCACTCCTTCGGCAGCGCCGGCAGGAGTTGTATCCGGCCTGGCCCAGAGGACACCAGCATCTTGATGATCACCGCTGGCATCCCGCCGCTGATGTCCATGTTGAACAGCGACTTGTGGTTGTGCATCGACGCGAGGTTGTTCAGCCAGTAACGGTTGACGAGGTGTGTGAGGCAGCGGTAGGCAAGTTCGCTCTCGCCGAGGCTCGCGGCGACCAGCCCGAGCTGCACGACGCCGAACGACATGTACCCCGAGCTCTCTTTCCAGTGGCGGTCAAGCTTGATCTCGACCACCCTTTTGAACGCATCTTGCAGTTCGGGGCTGTCTGTGATCTCATCGGGTATGCCGTCGAAGAGCGCATAGAGGTGCGACGAGTGGCGGTGGTTGAGCTGGTCGTCGAGCAGCGGCGTCGACCACTCCTTCAGCGCGCCATCGTCACCGATCATGTAGGGCGGCATTTTGGCGAGCATCGCCTCCCAGACAGGAATCTTGTCCGCGTTCACGCTCAGCTCTCGGGATGCTGCGATCGTGTTTCGCAGCAGCTCCGTTGCCATCGCGACCTCGCTCGTCGCGTTGAATGATCCTTGAGAGTCGGTGTTGCCCGGCGTGTTCTCCGGCGATTGGGTCGGAGAAAACACGTAGTTGCCGTCCGCCCCCTCGTACAGATAGTCCTCGAAGAACAGGGAGGCCTTCTCCATGAAAGGCAGCGCGTGCTCCCGCAAGAACTTTTCGTCGCCTGTATACAGATAGTAGTCGAAGAAGAAGTGCGCTGCCCAAGACGCACCGCCGACCCAGAATCCACCCGCGAAGTTCGGTGCGAGCGCGTTGTTGTAACCGTGCGTCGTTGAGCGCGACGGCAGCACGACTCCCCGTGCGCCGAAGATGTTCTTCGCGCTGACCTCCATGCCTGGGACGATCGATTCGATGTACTGCGTGTAGGTCAACATCAGCTCGGGCGTGTTGCCCATCAGCATGCTCGCGATCGCCGACGGGACGTTGCCGTTGTGCGTGAAGTCGCTCGCCCAGCCGGGCACATAGGTCCCGCCCCAAACGCCCTGCAGCACCGGCGGCAGTTCGCCCGTGCTGCAGATAATGTTGTACCGCCCCGCGTCGAACTCCTTCTCGATCAAGGTGCGGTTCAACTCGTCGTTCGATGTTTTCTCAAGCAGTTCTTCTGTCGTGAGGCCGTGCTCTTGCCCGCCTAGGTCGAGCCGCATCCGATTGAACAGCTCTCCATGGATCTCCGCATGCAGATCAAGCAGTGCTTCGTAGTTCATCGGCGTTGTTTCGAGATCGAGAGCCATCTCCCAGACCCTTGAGTCAGCTGTATCGTAGATCGGTTCGATGTCGATCAGCAGATAGACCATATCGGCGCCACTAACGATAAGCTCGCCATCTTTCGCAACTACTCTCCCGCCGAACACAGCTGCGTAGACGGCGCCCTCGATAGCTTGGATGCTCCCCGGGTATGCATTCGCAAAGGTGTTGCGCCACGTTAGAGTGCTCCCTTTAGCTTCAATCTCGATGTCGGCGACATTTCGCAGAAACCGGTTGTTCGAATTGTCGACGGTCTGTTCACCCAACTTCTCGTCGGGTTTGCGAGGGCTTAAGGAAACAGTGCAGCCGACTTGCCCCTTCGGCCCGCTAATCTTCATCATCGCAAAGCCGTCAGTACGAGAGACGAACAACCGCCGCTCGAACTCGCCGCGCTCGTCCGACCAGCGCACGATCGTTTCGCCGGTCTGAAAGTCGACCGCCCGCATGTAGTCGTCCGCCACCGAGCCGTCCATCCTTATGTTCATGTCGAACACAGGAACGAACGGGTCGGGGTACATAAAGCTCCGCTGCCCCGAGAACTCGAACGCGAGCCCCGTCGCTTCTTTGTACTTGCCCTCGGCGATCAGCGCGCGGATCTCGCCAATCCGTGCTCCGTTGTCCGGCGGTACGGTCGGCGGGCCCTGCGGCAAGAACATCCGCTCGTGCGTGAAGATCACCGTCTCATCGAGCGGCCGGCCGAAGACGTTTGCCCCAATCGTACCGTTGCCAGTGATCAGCCCATGCTCCCACGTCTCGGCGGGTTGTGAGCTGGTAAACCCACGGTCTGGTGGTAGAAATTGGGCAAGGATGCTACTCGGCATAGCGGCAACGGCCAGACATACGGCAAAGTAAAACGAATAGGATGAGGTGTCGGCCATGGCGGACTTGCAAAGACACTGTTTCGGACATCGAGATTGTAGCCGAGATCTCATGACAGCGACCCAGCTTCGAGTCTAAACAGCCGCCGCAATGCGGTTGCGGGCACCTGACGATGCGGCGTGCTGGGTTTGCGGGCTAGGCGACGAGAGGCAGGCAGTCGGCTCTGGGAAAGGCGATTCAACGGCCCGGGCAACGCGCGCGATGAAGCCCGTGCGCTTGCTGTCGACAGCGGGGGCAACGTGTATGTGACCGGCTGGTCGAATGGCTCCGGCTTGATCAGGGAGTACGCGACGTTGAAGTACGACACGAATGGAAACCAGCTCTGGGAAATGCGCTACAGCGGCCCGGGCAACAATCATGATCGAGCTTTGGCGCTTGTAGTGGACAGCGCCGGAAACGTGTATGTGACAGGCGAATCGGTCGGCTCCGGCACGGACCGGGACTACGCAACGATCAAGTGCTCACAGGCGGTCACGGTGCCGCCGGACAGCTTCTTCCTGTTCCGCGGGATGCTGACCGGCGGCGGACTGAACGATCCGTTCGCGAGCGACGACAGCTGGATGCGGGTTAGGCCGGGGATCACGCTGAACCAGTCTGAGCGGCAGGTGCAGCTCGTCATAGAGGGCACCGCTCCGACCGAGACGCCTTCCGAGCTTCGGTTCAGGGTAGAGGCTCACGCCGAGATCAACAACATCGGGCAGTGGATCGAGCTGTGGAACTACGACACGAACTCTTACGAGCAGGTCGACTTCATGATCGCGACGACTGTGGACTCGATCGTCGAGGTCAGCATCACGACGAATCCGGAGCGCTTCATCCAGGCGGGCACGAAGAATATGAAGGCAAAGGTCAGCTACAAAGAAGCCGGTATTGTGCTCTTCTTCCCGTGGCTGATCAGCTTCGACCAGTCGGTCTGGGTAATCACACCGTAGATGCGCCTCTGCCCAATCTGATTACGTTGGCTTCGGGACACAGTGCTTGACGCAAGCTGAGGACTTGACAGGGCTTCCCGGTCCGGGATCGGGAAGCCCCCGTTTGTTGATCTCCGGTCAGAGTAAAGGGAGCCCGGCTTGCGGTAGCCCGCAATCATCGAGGTCCTAGCAATGCACCATCGGGTCCGGGCTAGTAGTCCCGCCAGTCGCGCTTTACCATGCTGTTCGCCTGTGCGTCGCCGCGGAAGCGTTGGAGCAGGGAGTCCCACTGGAGCTGACGCCCGCCGAGCTTGAGCGAGAGGTTCGCCAGGTGGCAGACCGTTACTGAGCTGTGGCCAACGTGCGCTGGGCAGATGGTCTCCTTGCGCGTGCGGACGCAGTCGAGGAAGTTCTGCGCGTGGTCGTTCGAAACGTATACCCTTGGCGCAGATTCAGGCAGCGGGTCGTCGATGATCTTCTGGTCGCTCGCTTCGATCTTGCCGCGGCTGACGAACAGCCACCCCTCGTCGCCCTCGAACCGGATGCCGTTCTCGCCCGCGTCGGTGCAGTTCAGCGTAACGCCGTCCGGGTACTCGAAGTCGATGCTGAACTCGGGGAAGGCGCTGTAGCTGAACATGCCGACGGTCGGTTGGCTGACGCCGGTCGCTCTGACCGTGGCCGGGCCGTCGCCGTCTCGGTCGAGCGCCCACTGCACGATGTCGTTGTGGTGCGCGCCCCAGTCAGTTAGCTTTCCGCCGCTGTGCTCGTGCCACCAGCGGAACTTGTAGTGCGCCCGCTCCTCGCAATAGTCGACCCACGGTGCGGGGCCGAGCCACAGGTTCCAGTCGAGGAAGTCGGGCACGGGCTTCGGCTCGAACGGACCGCCGATTGGGCCGGTGCCGAGGCGCGTCTGCACGCTCTTGACGTTTCCGATCCGCCCGTTGCGGATCAGGTCGACGGCCAGCCTGAAGCGCCCGTCGCTCCTCTGTTGGGTGCCGGTCTGGAAGATGCGGCCGGACATTCTCTCAGCCGTGGCGACACGCTCGCCCTCGTCGATCGTCAGCGTCATCGGCTTTTCGGAGTAAACGTCCTTGCCGGCCATCATCGCCTCGATCGAGTTCTTGGCGTGCCAGTGGTCCGGCGTGCCGACGATCACCGCGTCGACCGCGGGGTCTGCGATCAGCTCGCTGTAGTGGCTGTACTTCTTGCACTGTTCGCCGAAGCGCGGGGATGCATTGCGAGTCGCCCGCTCGTCGTCCGGGTCGGTGACGGCGACGACCTGCGCGCCCTCCTTTCCGTGGAGCCAAAGCGCGACCGACACTCCGCGCCCGCCGCATCCGATCAGCCCGAGGTTGATGGTGTCGTTCGGCCCGATCTTCCTCGGCCGCTTGAAGACCATCTCTGCCTCGGCGGCTTTGGCCTCGGTCGCAAACCATGCGGGGACGCCGGCTGCGGCCATCCCGACGAGGCTCGTGCGGAGGAAAGAGCGGCGGGTCAGATCGTTGCGTTTGTCGGACATTCTATAAACCTCGCGAATTGGTTTGATTATGACCGTTGGGGGCGGTTCGGGTTGGTTCGGGTTGGAGGGTGGCACGTCATCTTGAGCGAGCCTGTCCTGAGCTTGGCCTGTGCTGAGCGTGTCGAAGCAACGAAGGAATGGATCCTGCGACATCGCGCCGGAGGCTCACGGGCTATCGCGCCGTTCGCCCTTTTGACACAGGGTTGGGATTTGGGAGTGCGCCGATGCATCCCCGCTTTGAGTTCCGGCAGTCGCTCGCGTTCATTGGACTAGGAGTCCAATGGTCGGGGGCGGTCCTTCGATCCACTCAGGATGGAGAGTCCGCGCTCCTGACTCAGCCCTGCCACTCAAGAACGACCAGCACCGGCGCGTGGTCGCTGTAGACCGCTTCGAATTCCTCCGGGGTTTCGAAGTAGTGTTCCGGCTGAATTACAAAGGCGGTACCGTGGCTGACATAGGGAAAGCCATCGGCTGTCGCATAGATGTGGTCTAGTTCGATGCCGCCGGCAGACAGAATCCCCGTATTGGTGGTGTTCTCCTTTTCCAGCCGCAACATCCCCAGCTCAGTGTGCGGTGAGTTACCTGGTTCGGCATTGAAGTCGCCGAGCAGATAAATCCGGCTGCTTGCGGCTTCGGTCTGAACAATCTCGTCGATCCACGCCTGGATCGCCTGTCCCTCGTAGCTCCTTTGCAAGTCAAAATCCGAGCCGCCGTGAAAGTGGCTACTCAGAAGTAGCACGGGCAGTGCGCTGCCGGCTCCTATCAAGCGAAATTCTGCGGCCATCGGCAGGCTGCGGCCGGTTG
The DNA here is from genome assembly GCA_022563855.1 of Armatimonadota bacterium. Classification (NCBI taxonomy): domain Bacteria; kingdom Bacillati; phylum Armatimonadota; species Armatimonadota bacterium. The sequence continues at coordinate 857 of JADFMN010000019.1, read as the reverse complement.
TAAACGGGTCGCCGGCGTTGCCGAAATCGTTCTGCCAGTTCGGAAAGTCGCTGTAAAATGCGTTGTACTGTGGCCCCTGCAGTTGATCCAGTTGTTCACTGGAGATCAGTTCCACGACCCGTGAATCGAAAATAAACCCGTTGCTCGTAGCGGCGGCGACCACACGCCAGTCGGGACCAAGACCAGCCAGGATCTGCTCCAGCGCGGGCCGGGCGCGACCTGCGCCACTGCCAATTTCCTGGATGGCGATCACCGGGGCCTCGAAGCTGGCGATCCGTTCGGCCAGTAATTCCAGTTCCGCATCGCTGCGCCGCGGGGTCCGGCTGCCGAGGTTTTCAATGTTCCAGGTCACGATGCGCAGTTCACCGCTGCCCGGCGAAAAAGGAAACTCCTGCGCCTGGACCGCGCCGCTGGCCGCGAACAGGAGAGCGGTCAGTAAAAACTTGCTCATGGCGCACACTCCAGGCCGGACAAATTGGTTAAGCGGATCGCGTCCAGGGCGCCGCTACCGAATCCGGTGATTGATTGGTAAGTGAATGTGGCGGAATTGCAGTCGATGAATTCGATCTCCAGCGAACCCCAGGTATTCAGTATGACGTCTTCCGGGTCGAAATCTGGGCCGAAAACGGCGCCGTGTGTCACCTGCAATTCATCGATCTGAATGATGCTGCCGGAAATCTCACCGACACCGATCAACCACATCTGCTTACCTTGCTGGTCGTAGCTGTACCAGGTGACCAGTGCGCGATTTTCCGCCAGCACTTCAATCAGCCAGCCTTCACCGTCGTGGCTGGGGTCGTACCACGCACCGGTCATGGCGCCGCTGGCGAGCGCCGCGCTGACCAGCTCACTTCTCA
>JADFMN010000018.1 GCA_022563855.1 Armatimonadota bacterium | reverse complement strand
CGGCTTACCCGACCTTATCGTCGGGGCGATGCTTGACGACAACAACGGCAGTAACTCCGGCAGCGCGTGTGTTCTCGGGTTTTGACGGCTCGATCCTCTACACCTTGGACGGCGACTCGGCAGGCGACCGGTTCGGCCTTTTCGTGAGCGGGGCGGGCGACGTGAACGGCGACGGCTTCGACGACCTGGCCGTGGGGGCAATCTTCGATGACGACGGGGACCGCCGGGGCCAGGACCGTGGCGCAGTGTGGGTGCTGTTCCTCGACGGCGTGCGCGAAATCACGCCCGACAGTTTCTCGCTGTTCCGCGGGATTCTTACCGGCGGCGGGCTGAGCGACCTGCTCGCCAGCGACGACAGCTGGATGACGGTGCTGCCGGGGATCACGCTGAACCAAGCCGAGCGCCAGGTGCAGCTCATCGTCGTCGGAACTTCTCCGACTGAGACGCCCAACGAGCTTCGGTTCAGAGTGGAGGCGCACGCCGAGATCAACAACATCGGGCAATGGATAGAGCTGTGGAACTACGACACGAACTCTTACGAGCAGGTGGACTTCATGATCGCTACGTTGGTGGACTCGATAGTCGAGGTGAGCATCACGACGAATCCAGAGCGCTTCATCCAGGCGGGCACGAAGGAGATGAAGGCGAAGGTCAGCTACAAAGAAGCCGGGATCGTGCTCTCGTTCCCGTGGCTGATCAGTTTCGATCAGACAGCGTGGGTGATCGCTCCGTGATAGCGGCACCCGATCTGCGATGGTTGAGCAAGAGAGCGGATTCCTCGGATATGTCGCTTATCCTACGCGCGCCGACTGTTACGATTGCACCGGCAGGAAACCACACAAAAGCGTAAATCCTGATGAAGCCTGGAAAGCGGTGCGTACGGTTCGTCGGGCCGTTGATGCGTAGCCAGTTCCATGGTTCGGCGAGCGGCTAGTCGAATACGGGGTCCCGGTCAGTCCCGGCGTCGTTCGTCAGCCTGGTCTGCCCCGTGCCGTTGACGTTCATTACGTAAATCTCGTCGTTCCCGTCGCGGAAGGAGACGAACGCTATCTTCCTGCCGTCGCGGCTGAACACGGGACCAGAGTCGTTCGCAGCGTCGTTCGTCAAGTTGGTCTGACCCGTGCCGTCGAGGTTCATGACGTAGACCTCGCTGTCACCGTCGCGGGTCGAGACGAACCCGATCTTCGTGCCGATCCGGTTGAACACAGCGTCAAAGTCGGCACCAGTGGCGTCGTTCGTCAGGTTAGTCTGCCCCGTTCCATCGACGTTCATGATGTAAATCTCGGGATCCCCGTCGCGATCCGATTCGAACACAATCTTCGTCCCGTCGGGGCTGAACACGGGCTGCTGGTCGATCCCGGCGTCGTTCGTCAGGTTGGTCAGGCCCGTGCCGTCGACGTTCACAACGTACACCTCGACGTTGCCCGCGTCTCGGTTCGTCTGGAAGGCGATCTTCGTTCCGTCGGGATTGAACACAGGATTGAACTCGAACCCGGCGCCGTTCGTCAGGTTTGTCTGGCCCGTTCCGTCGACGTTCATGACGAAGATCTCGGTGTCCCCGTCGCGGTCCGAGACGAACGCGATCTTCGTCCCGTCGCGGCTGAACACGGGTTCAGTGTCGTTCCCGGCGTTGTTCGTCAGGTTTGTCTGGCCCGTGCCGTCGACGTCCATGATGTAGATCTCGCTGTTCCCGTCGCGGTTCGAATGAAAGGCGATCTTCCTCCTGTCGCGGCTGAACACCGCTTCAAGGTCGGTTGCGGCGTCGTTCGACAGGTTTGTCTGGCCTGTGCCGTCGGCGCTCATGATGTAGACCTCGGTGTTCCCGTCGCGGGCCGACTGGAAGACGATCTGGTCTAAATCAGCGAGGATGAATCCTCCGCAACCGCCGCAGCCGGGCAAGAGCGCGAGAACGATAAACGACGCTGTGAAGACGATTACTCTTTTCATGGTGCGGGAATTCCGGACGTGCCGCCTATCTTACACCCATCGACGTTTGAGATAGTTCCAGGGTAAAAGTTCTATCCCTGCCGCGCGTCGAGTGGCGGGCTGTCATCGTGGCTCATGAACCCTCCACACTGCGAGTGTGGAGGGATAGAAGTGACATAGGTCGCATAGGTTATATGCGACCTATGCTGTTCTGTCTCGATACCGGAGCGCTACGAAAGCGCACGTCAAACTCTGTGCTTGTACTTGATCCCGTCGCGAGTGATCGTGCCCCAGCCGTCCGGCGCGATGAACGCACACCTGAAGTCGCCGTCGATTTTCGGATCAATCGAGAGCTGCTTTTTCGGGCCGTGGATCTTGAAGCCGCAGACGTTCCAGTACACGCCGAACGAAGCCATCGCGCGGCCGTAGTGGTCGCTGCACTCGATCTCGTTGTACGGGTTGCGCTGGCTGGGCGAGTAGCGGTCGTGGATCGCGCGGGTGACGGCGAGCCCCTCGGTGACCAGCCCCTCCGCGACCATGTGCGCGGCGGCCTGGTACTCGAAGCCGGTCATGCACTCGTTGAAGTACATCGCCGCCCAGGCGGATTGGCCCTCGCCGGTCGCCCTCTCTGCGCCTCCTTTCGGGAACGTGCACATGATGAGTCCACCGTCCCCGGCGACCGCGTACCAGCGGCCTCCTTTGATCACATCCATGCCTTTCCGATAAGGCCCGACATCGGGAGCAAAGCTGTATTTGTATAAGTTTGATAAGGCGATCTTAGATTCTTCATGCGGAACAACTCGCTCTAGGCCCATCCAGTGGCACCACGACTGGCCGTACAGCTGGTCGATGTGGCACCCCTTGCCGGTGGCGTTCGCCTCGGGATGAGCGGGGTCGGGGTTGTGGACAAAGTACTCCCCGTTGAACAGTTGCTGAACGATGTTTGCTGAGCCCTTGCCGATGATCGCGTAGCACTGCTTGGCGAAGTCCTTGTCGCCCATCTCGATCGCCATCGCATGAGAGGCGCGCAGCGCAGCGAGGTACATCGACGAGAGCCACGACATCGGGCCGTACCAGCTTGCGTCAAGCGTGTTGTACTGCCGGCCGTCGAGGATGCCGTTTCGGTCGGGGTCCTCGTTCATCATGAACTGCGTCGCCTTCTTGACGTTCGGCCAAATCCGTTTTAGGAACGCATCGTTCTTCTGCATCGTGTGCTCGCGGTAGGCGCGCATGATGCAGCCGCACTGTCCGTCGTGCGCAACTGACCGCGCAAACTCCGCGCGGTAGTCGATCGCGCCGGTGTCCTCGTGGAACGCCAGGCCGAAGTCGATGTGCTCGCGCAGATAGCTCTCGATCTCCGGGAAAACGCGCGCCGCAGCCTGCGCATAAGACCACACGTGCGTGCAGGTGCCGTGGCAACAGCCGATCCCTTCCCAGAACCAGAAGCGCCCGTCGTCGAAACGGTGACAAGTGTTGGTCGCGAGAATCGAAGTGTTGACGAAAGTGCGGTCGAGCAGCCAGTACGGCAGCGTCGAGTCGTACCAAGTGTCGCGCCACTTGAGAGTCGTCTCCGTCAGCTCGTCGATGTTCTCGGCGATCTCTTTTGCAACTTCGTACGCGTTGTCCCACTTGCTCGCGTACCACCGTTTCTTTCCGGGGAAGTTGGGGATTTGGAGGTTGGGGAAGTGCCAGGCGAAGATGAAAATGTAGGTCTTTGACTCACCGGGCCCTAGCTGATCTTCGATACCAAAGGGGCGTGGGGTCATATTAACTTTCGACCACCGGAAGAATATATCTTCTACCGTATAGTCCATATCGACCGGAACGGATGTAGCTGTGCCCACGAAGGACATGCAAAACGTTCCGTAGTCAGGCAGGTCGGATAGTTCCGTCTCGACAGCAGGCAAGTCTGAGAATGTAATGTCGTCGATCCCGACGTTGCCCCACCCTCCTGTTTCTTCGTCGACGATGACTAAGTGCCCCTCCCAGGCCTCGCTCTCGAACTCAGAGACGTCCCAGGATTCAAATCTCATCCGGTTGCTATTGCGACCGGTTGACGTGCGAACAACACGACCATCGACGATGAGGTTGATGCAAGTTTTGCCAGGATGGTTTCCACCACCGATCCTAAAATTGACGTACTTTCTCCGAATAGTGAATTCGGAACTAGTCAGAGTCCCGACGTGCTGATCGCCTTCCGCAACACTCTCTCCGTTACGGACTTCGTGGCTATTAACAAGCCATTCGCCTTCTTGATTGACGTCCCCTTGATAGTCGGCGATGTCTGTGATTCTTCGAGGAATGTTGCCGAAGGCACTTCCTTGGACTGTCCAGTTGCCATACTCTCCAGACTCCCAGTCTTCGAATACGATGTCTGTTCTCGGAGTTGTGCCTGATAGGGCCTGCTCTTCACATGAGAACAGCACCGATGTGAGACTGTCACTGATCAAAGTTCTATCTTTGAACAGTAATCCACTCCTCTCGTCCCTGGAGTGAATGCAGACTGGATTGTCGCAGATTTTGCCAAGGCGGATTGTCTTCGTTTCTGAGGACTCGTTAGTCAGCGTGTATCTGAGGACGACCGCTGGATATCCTGATCGATCGACATCAAGAGGGATGAATGGGGAAAACGCCGTTTGACGGATACTTATAGAGCAGGCTGGATCGGAGTACTCGACCGTTCCGACCGGGTATTGGCCGAGAAACCTGATGCTCTCCCAACTCTTGTCGTCCCAAGACGTAGAACTGTCCAGGTTTCGATAGAAATTGTCTTCGACTACGACGATCCTTGCGTATTGCTTAAATGGCGACTGCTGCTCCGGCGGATCGACGTAGTTCGCTCCCCTACCGACGCTGAGGTTCTCATCGCCGTACTGCACGCCGCCGGGGCGATCGACTCCGCCTTGGTGGTGCTGGTTGAAGATGTCCCAGTTCCAGAGCGTGCCATCGCCGCCGAGATACACGGTTCCTGCGAACAGCCCGCCGATCGGCATACCGATAAACCTAAGATCGTCGCCCGAGACCCAAGGCTCCTCGCCTCTCTCGGTCAGCGAGCGCACCCAGGCGGGATCGAGCTTCTTGTCACGCGGGACGAGGTTGCGGTAGTCCTGCATCGTGAACGGCCCGGCGATCGCCTCAAGCGGCCTGACGAAAGAGTATCCGACCGCGCTGATCGCAGACGCCTTCAACAGATCGCGCCGAGAGATGACGTCGCCCATGTTTCTAGTTTAGGATGTGGAGGGGCTTGTGCGCAAGCGAACGCGGAAAGGACTTTACACAGTTGGACCCCCTCCCTAACCCTCCCCCGACAGGCTGCGCCGTGGGAGGGGACTCGCGGAAAGGACTTACACTGTTGGACCCCCTCACCCATCCACGTCGAACTCTCCACTGGAGACTTCTTTGGCGGACCTTCCTCTCCCCAGGCTCAAGGAGAGGGAAAAGCTAGTCCACCCATTCGTACTCGACCAGAACCGCCGCGTGGTCAGACGCGAAACTGACCGGGTGCGCATCTAGCACCTTCGCCGAAACGGGGCGCAGGCGTCGGCCGTGGTGAAAGACGTAGTCGATCCGGTACTGCAGTGCGTCCTCAAACCTCGGCGACCATGTGCGGCCGAACTGCTCGAGCGGGTCGGGGTAGATCGTCCGGTAGGCGTCGATGAATCCCGCCTCCTCCATCTGGACCGTGACAGGCCAGGGGACGACGTAGCCGTTGTAGCGGTGCTTGGTCTCCTCGGTCCAATCGAGGTGCGAACCGCTGTTGAAATCGCCAGCCATGATGACCGGAAACTCGTTTGACTCTTCCAAGATCGGTGCGAGTTGCGTGAGTATCTCCTTGATCTCGCCACCGCGCGTCCCCATCTCGCCTTTGAGGATTTCTTCAACCGCCTTGTCACCGCCGATGTCGCTCTGCGTGCTCGGCAGATAGTGGAGCCATGTGTCGAACACTCGCACCGTCTGCGTGTCGCTGATCTTGATCTCAACTCCTCCGAAGTTGAAGGAGCGAAAGAAGTCGAAAGTGCGTCCGATCGGGAAACGGCTGTGTATCGAGAGGTTGGTGCTGCGCAGAAAGAAGCTGTAGCCGAACTCGTCGGCGATCTCCGGGCCGGAGCCGTAGGTCTCAATCATGCAGACGATGTCCGCGTCGGCTTCGCGTATCGTGTCGAGCAGCCGCTTGAACCCCTCCTCCCCGTCCTCCTTTCCGGCGTGCCATATGTTGAACGCGAGCACGGTGAACGTGTCGCGTTTCTCTGGAAGCTGTAGTTCGTCGGCTAGATCTGAATCGCTTACAGCTTGCCGGCGCACAGTGAGTGAAGCGATACCTCCTGCTGTAGAAGGGAGATAGCCGATCGCGGTCGAGAGTCCTTCCAGCCCTTCGATATTGAGGATCGCGACCAGTCTGCGGTCGAAGAAGAGCCTGACCTCGTGTGCGTCACGTCTGAGTGAGAACGCGACCTTGTGGTTGCTGCCGCCCAGGACGTTCTGTCTCTTCGCCGTCGGCCTGTATTCGTAATCTGTTTCGCCGTCTGAAGCTGACCAATACCACGCGCCGCTCTCATCGACTCCAATCGTCCAGCCCTTTTCGTCGTCGGATTCACGGTTGCACACTAGCCTTCCGGGTTGGTCGGCGCGGAAAAGGACTTCGACAGTAAAGTCCCGGTCGTAGACGTCCGAATCTTGCATCATCGCCAGACCTGCCAATAGAGCAATCATACCGACAGTTTATTCGGCGGGCGAGCTTGCTTGCCCGCCAGCCGGAGCGTTCAAGCCGGTCTCGACCAAACGCTGATATCGAACAGCGATTTCAACCGGCGGTGAACCTGGGTCCTGGAGATATTCGGCAAAACGGCTATAATATGAATGTCCGGTCGAAATCTCACCTGCCCGGACGCTTATGCCTAACAACAACAGCCCGGCACGCTTCCGTGCCCTGGGCCTTCCGAAATCAATTCTCAAGCGCATCGAACGGTTCGGCTTCGATACGCCGACACCTATTCAGGAGCGCGCGATTCCGCCTTTGCTCGACGGATACGACGTCATCGGTATAGCACAGACCGGCACGGGCAAGACGCTCGCGTTCGCTGCTCCGATGATCGCATGCCTTCAGCCCGGCGACCTCGGCCTCGTGATCGCGCCGACGCGCGAGCTGGCGCACCAGATCGAAGAGACGTACCGACGGTTTGGAGTCAGATCGACGCTGCTCGTCGGTGGCGCTCCCATGGATCCGCAGATCAAGGCGCTGAAGAACGCGCCCGACGTCGTCGTTGCAACGCCAGGACGGCTTGTAGACCACATCGAACGGCGTACGATCGACCTGCGGTGCGTCGCCATCCTCGTCCTCGACGAAGCCGACCGAATGCTCGACATGGGGTTCGCCCCCGCGATCAAGCGGATCGTCGCGGATACGCCCGAGGACAGGCAGACGATGCTGTTCTGCGCGACCATGCCGCGCGAGATCGCCCGGATGGCGGAACAGTACCTGTACGATCCGATCTGGGTCGAGGTGTCCAGGTCCGGCGAGACCATCGACGCCATCGACCAAGAGCTCATCATCATCCCTCGCGATCAGAAGATAACTGTGCTCAAGGCGCTCATCAGAGATCTGAACGGGTCCGTGCTCGTGTTTACGAGGACTCGCCACGGCGCACGCAAGCTCGCGAAAGTTTTGCGGAACCGCGGGTTCAACACAGCCGAGCTTCACGCCGACCGGACTCTCCCTCAAAGGCGCGCGGCGCTAGACGGATTTAAAAGAGGACGGTTTCAAATCCTGGTCGCGACAGACATCGCTGCGCGCGGCATCGACGTGAAAGATATCGGTATGGTCGTGAACTACGACGTGCCGAACAGCCCAGAGGACTACGTGCACCGGATCGGCCGCACCGGGCGGGCAGGAAAGTCCGGCATCGCGATCACCTTGGCGACTCCCGACCAATACGAAGAAGTGCGCAGCATCGAGAAGCTGCTCCGAACGGAGATACCGATCTCTGATCTTTCGGACGGCGGGTTCGCTGCTGTTTCGCCAAAGGCTGCGCGCAAGCGCGCGGGCAGACCAAGGCAGAGTTTTCGCAAGAAGCGCGCGTGGGTCAGCTAGCGCGGGAAGAGGTCTACGACGCTGAGTTAGCGGTGGCCTGTGTCTGCGAAGACGCAGGCAAATTCCTGTTTCTGCCAAACGCCTCACCGCGAATCACGATAACGAAGGCGAAGCCTTAACAAGAACGTCTCAACTCTTGAGAACGACCGTTTGGCACCGTGATAATGCCAGGTTGTACGGTCGTATCTGACAAACGAAATCACTAAGCGAACTCCCCGTGCGGGTTGTGCGTTTTATAGTGGAGTCGGCAGTGAAGGAGTACAAACGAGTTTCGGCGCTTGCGGTGTTCGCAGCACTGGCCATCGGATGCGGTGGAGGCGGTTCAGGGGGAGGCGCGTTCGGCGGCTCCCTCTTCGAGAATTACCTTGCGATCGCGGACGATGGGACCGGCTATCTCATCGAGTACGAAGTGTCCCAGGGCTTCTTGTCGTCTGGGCCGTTCACAGACCTTCCGCCAATCAATGACGCGGCGGTCTACGACGGCACGCTGGACTTCGTGGCCTCGATGAAGAACGAGCCGACGCTACTGACCGCGCAGTACGACGGGACGTCCCTCGTCGGGCCGATCCAGGAGTTCCCGATCGCTGGCGCAACGACTCTCGGGGTGGTTGCCTTCGACGGTTTTCACCGCGATGTATACGTCATAGCGGACAGTACGACGGTCGTGCGCTTCCATGTGGGGACGACCGGCGACCTGACCGGCGGCACGACCGTCCTCTCCGATCTGCCACTAATCCGTGACCTCATCGTAGGTGTGTCGGGGATGTACGTAGTCACCGATCAGCGCGTGTTCGTCTACACGCTAACAGGCACGGGGAATCCGCAGCTCATCAATATTCTGTTCGCATTTGACGGAGTGCAGTCGTTCAAGCTCTCGCGCGGCGGGTTTGACGAAGCGGCGTTCTTACTGACCCGCAGAAACAGGCTGAGGGCGTTCGACGTGGACTTTGCCGGAGATCTGATTCCTGTCAACGAGGTCAATCTCGACTGGGACCTCGTAGAGCGAGCTAAGGACATCGCACCGTTCTCCATCGACGCTTGCCTGGTTGCTACCGTAGACGGCGAGGCGATCTTGGTGCACCGTGACGGCACAGGGCTGTTCCACGCGACGTTATCGGCGTTTCTGGACGAGGCGGGGGATATGCGCTCGATCGAGGTGGACTATTTGCAGGAGCGCCTGCTCGTGACCGACGGCACTGGAACAGTGAGGGGGTTCTTGTTGCAGTCAGACGGGGAAATCGGTGCGGTGACTGCCGACGCGACGGTCGCGATCGGTGTGGCGGTCCAGACGAAGCTGCTGTCGATCGAGTTCGTCCCTTGAGGATTAGACGACTTCCGTGACTTAGGGGCGAACGTCGTCCATTACCGGTTTCCGAAGCAAGGGACGCAACGGGTGTGGGACGAATCAGGTATCTGTGAAGAGAAGCAATGGGTAGAGAGAGAAGGAAACGAGGTTACAACGAATCGGAGTCGTTCGGCGAACGGATTTGGGACTTTCTCAAGCATCCGTTCCGTTGGTTGTGGGACCTGCTGGGGTGGTTCTGACCGCCCTAGATGTTTTGAACCGCGGATGAGACAATCGTCCCAGTTTGTCAGACCGCGCAAACGTTAACCTGTGGGCGCCTGTAATGACCTCTGACATGAGGATATGCACAAGGCTGTTTGTGATTGCAGCGATATTTGGGCTGCTGACCGCTTCTGCCTGGGACAAGGTCAGCTTCGACTGGAAGCCTGTGACGGGCTCGAAGGCGAATTACACCACTGTTAACAAGCACGAAGTCGACATGGGTGGAGGGGTGGTCGACCTAGTCGTCACCTGGGACTCGACGATCACGGTCGACAAAGTCGACGGTAAGAGGGTCTGGCTGGACATCGTCAACGAAGAACCTGATGTGGAGATTGACGGAAGCACGGCGAACCACGTCATGGTCCAGGTACCGGACCAAACGGTCGAGCACGGGCTTGACGCCCAGTACTACCCGGAGAGCGATGGCGAAGGGCGCGGTGAAAGCCTCGGCATTTTCTCTGGCTTTCGGTTCCCGAAGCATTCGCTCGCTCCCGGCGACAGCTACGAGATCGGTGGTACGAAGGCAAAGTTCGTCGGCGCTGAAAAGGTGAAGAAGTGGGAGTGCTACAAGTTCACCTTTGAGCATCGCACGGGGAAGAAGGACGACGACCAGTGGGCCGAGGGGACGATCTGGTTCTCGACCAAGGATCTCAGTCTCGTCAAGTGCACGGCGACGCTGCACAACATGGACTTCGGCATGGGGCCGGAGGATGTCGAGAACGAGATCGTGCGTCGGTAAGCTGCGTTCAATCCCTCCACACTCGTAGTGTGGAGGGATGCAAACGTTAATGCACGCCGGAGGGTGGCGCTCCCACGACACCGTGCTGCTACTGACGACTCGATTTTCAGCGGAAGGGACTGTCACTTTCCTGCCCCTCACCCTAGCCCTCTCCCTCAAGGGGAGAGGGGACAATGGGAGTGCCTAGGGTCACTCCTTCTTGACGATCAGGCGCGCGCCGCGCTCGAACGTGACGTAGGCCCACGCCCAGTCGAAGAGCGTCAGCAGGCGGTTGCGGAATCCGATGAGATAGAAGACGTGGACGAAGAGCCAAAGAACCCACGCGAAAAAGCCCGAGATCTTCAGACGACCAATCTCGCAAACGGCCATTTTCCGGCCGATCGTCGCCATGGTTCCCTTATCCTTGTACCGGAACGGTGGGAGAGCTCGCCCTTGCAGCCTCGCTATGATCGATCGCGCTGCGTAGACCCCTTCTTGCATCGCGGGCTGGCATACGCCGGGCAGCGGATTCCCATCCGCGCCCTTGACGTGGGCGCAGTCGCCGCAGACGAACACCTCGGCAGACCCAGGGATCGTGAGGTCGTCTCCGACGATGACGCGCCCCAAACCGTCTGCGTCGACGCCGAGCCACTCTGCGACCGGCGTTGACCGGATGCCGGCTGCCCATAGAACGGTGCGGGCTTCGATGCGGCCCGCCTCGGTCTCAACGCCTCTTCCGTCGATCGCCTGGGCCAAGCACCCGAGGTGCACCTCGACGCTGAGCTTCTCGAGCGACTTCAGGCAGGCGTCGCTCAGTTTCTCGGGAAAGTTGCTGAGAAGCCTATCGCCTCCCTCGACCAGCACGATGCGAGTGTTTTGCGGGTCGGCCGCGCGGAAGTCGGAGGCGATGGCGCGGCGCGCCAGCTCTGCGATCGCGCCCGCCAATTCAACCCCCGTCGGCCCCCCTCCGACGATGACGAAGGTCAGGTGCTGCTGTTGTTCCTCGGGCGGTGCGATCTCCGCGTCTTCAAATGCGCTGAGGATTCTGGCTCGCATGCCGGTTGCGTCTGCGAGCGTCTTCAGGCCCGGGGCAAACTCCGGCCATCGCTCGTTGCCGAAGAACCAGTTCTTCGCGCCGGTCGCAAGGATCAGAAAGTCGTACGGGTGGTCGCCCTCAGTCGTTCGTACCGTTCTGTTCTGCCTGTCGATGCCCGTGACCTCGGCGAGGATGACGCGAGTGTTCTCGCTGCGGCGCAGGATGCGGCGGATCGGTGCGGCGATGTTGGCCGGCGAGAGCCCGGCGGTCGCGACCTGGTAGAGCAGCGGCTGGAACAGGTGGTGGTTCTGCTTGTCGATGACGAGCACGTCGACCGGCGCGCGTCGAAGCGCCTTCGCCGCTTCCAGTCCGGCGAACCCTGCACCTACGATGACGACCTTCTTTCTGTCGGGCACTTCTCTGATGGTTATAGCATCTGAAGGCATGACGGGCCTGAACCGGTTCCGCGTCGGTTCGAGGAAGCACAGTGCTGAGCGACTCCGCGATCTCCCACCCGACTGCTATATAATCCAATCGTGGGGCAGATAGACGATCAGGAACAGGTATCGCCCAAGCAGACGAGCGGCTGCACTTGGGCGATGTGGGCTGTTGCGGGAGTCCTGCTGATCTTGCTCATCTGGCCCGCATTTCAGCCGGGTTCATCGCCTGAGCACCGCTTGCACATAGGCACGCTGTCGAACTTCAAGCAGGTCGCTACCTCGGTTCGTCTGTACATGATCGACAACGACGAACGGTTTCCTCCCCAGTTTTCAACTCAGGAAGATCTTCGCGATGCTCTCGCATCGTACGAGCTCCCCGAACTGGTTTACAAAACAACAAACCCCAATGGCGGGAAGATGATGCCGAACTCCGAGTTGGCTGGCATCAAACTGTCAGCAGTCCTCGATCCGGCCGAGACTGCCATGATCTACGAGACCAAAGACTGGCCGGATGGCAAAGTCGTCATCGCCGCAGTTGACACTTCAACTAGGTTCGTCGACTCCAGGGACCTGATCAACCTCGATCCAGGCACGATAGAATTCGCAACCATCGACTGACCTGCCCTATAATGAAGCCATGTGGCAGGTGACTCCGGAGCACCAGATACGTGAACGGTGGCGGGCTGGCCCGTTCCTGCGCAAAGCCGCCCGAATCCTGAGTTCTATTGTTGTTCTTGGAGGGGTCGTCTTTTTTACACTGTCCTTCTTCCCCAACCTCTGGCCTGGTGGCGGCACCCATGCCGCTCCGGCGACAGCAAGGTTGATGAGCATGAGCCGAATCGCGAAGGCCTTACGAACTTACGCGGCAGACAACGACGGTCGACTGCCTGCAAGGTTTTCGACCAACGAAGATCTCCGGGCAGCCATCGCACCTTACGACTTGCACGAGTCCGTCTTCGAAGCGCACAACCCAAACGGCGGCCAGATCGTGCCGAACCCACAGCTAGCTGGAATCAGTTGGAACGAGGTTTCGGAACCAGAAGCGGTTGCGCTATTATTTGAAACTAAACTTTGGAGAGGTCGCAGTTCGTTTTGCGCTTTCCTGGATGCTAGCGCAAAGTGGGTAAGCGCGAAGAGCGTGATCAGACTCGACCCAGATATCTCGAACGAAGATGGCGCGAAAGAGCGCAGGTTTCGGGTCGCCATGACGGACTACCGAATAACTGAAAGCGGCGGGCCGACCTTCGAGGTGACCATCGAGAAGTGGGTGGGAAAGCGCTGGGCTGTCCAGTACGAGGGGGCGTCAATCTTGGAACCGATCATAAGGTGGGAGCCCTACGAGGTGTTAGTGTACTTGCGTCAACCGCCCAAGGAGATCGACGGTGAGACGCAGGAGCCAGTTTTCGGCTATTACGAACTCGTGAGCGTCGACAAGAACGGCGTTCGCCTGAAGCCGGCAGAAGCGTGGACGCTCTATCAGTGACGATTCCCTTCGGGAGTGCGGCGCTTCAGCACCGCTTTTGCCTTGCAGCGCTTATCCCGCACGACTGATACCCTCCACACTTCGAGTGTGGAGGGATGAAATGCCTCTATTCGATCCCCCAAGCCCTTTCGTCCTCCTGTGCTGGAGGAAGGGGGCATTTTCAGTCATATAATGTAGCTATGCCTTGGGAGTGGTGGCACGAGGTGAGCGTTTGGGCAGGGGCGGTCGCGATTCAGGCGATCGTCGTCCGCTGGTGGTGCGTGTTGCATCGTAAGGAACGCTGGCGTGCGATGTACAAGCGCGCATACCCATGTAGCCTAATCGTGTGTGGTGGCTACTCCTTCTCTTGGGCAATCGGCTACCGTCATTTCGACGCCTATCTGTCATACGCGCTCTTCGACGCTGTCCTCGTCTGGTCCGCGATCTCGTCGGTCACCTGCGGAATCCTGGCCGGCTTGCTGGACCGTGCGGACAGGAAGAAGGCGATTCCTGACTAGCTGGCCTAGTGGCCGTCCGCCCATGGCTGCCCCGCACGGGCATCGGGACAACCATGCCACACGGTCAAATTACACCCAGGCCACGTGCCGGGACTCCCTCCCCTCCTGCACCGGAGGAGGGGAGGGTTGGGGAGGGGAGGTTTCGACGCTGCCTATCAAGTCTATCGCCACCCGTCTTGATACCGCTTGCGACCAGTTCGCTCCTCGCAGGTCTTGCATATGGTCTCAATAAACCGTGCGGACTTGGCGCTGTCGTAGTCGAATAGGTCGAGGCTGGGGATGCGAAGCGTCATGATGCCTTGGTCAAAAAGCCACGCATCACGCTTTGCATCCCGATCTTTCGTGAGAGCGTGTTGTTCACCATCGACTTCCACGCACATGCTAGCCTCAGGGCAGTAGAAATCCAGAACGTACGGCCCGACGGAGTATTGCCGCCGGAATCCGAACCCGAGGTTGCGACGCCGAATGATCTGCCAAAGAACTTGTTCAGAGCCAGACATTTCTTGGCGAAGCTGTCGCGCTCGATTCCTGTTCCTGGGGCTTCGTGTGTTGTTGCGCATCTCTCCTGGCTCGATTGTAGCTGATCTCTGTCGCTGCCGGAACCTCCATCCCCCAACCCCCTTCCTCCTCCGGTGCAAGAGGAAGGGTGCTCTCTTACATCCTGTAAAGGCTGAACCCAGCTTCGGGGATCGGGGCGTTCATCGCGGCTTCGATTCCGAGCGCGATGACGCGCCGGGTATCGACAGGATCGATGATTCCGTCGTCCCAAAGTCGCGCCGATGCGTAGTAGGCTGACGATTCAGAGTTGTACTTATCGAGGATGGGTTGCATGAAGGCGGTTTGCGCCGCAGGGTCGAGGGTCGAGGGTTTAGGGTTTCTGGCGAGCTGATCCATCTTCACCGTCAGCAAGACGTTTGCGGCTTGTTCGCCGCCCATGACGGAAATCCGCGCGTTCGGCCACATCCAGAGCTGGCGCGGCTGGAACGCCCGACCGCACATGCCGTAGTTGCCTGCCCCAAAAGAGCCCCCGACGATCACCGTGAACTTCGGAACAGAAGCGGTCGCGACGGCCGTGACAAGTTTCGCGCCGTGCTTGGCGATCCCCTCGTTCTCGTACTTCTTGCCGACCATGAAGCCGGTGATGTTCTGGATGAACACGAGCGGTATGCGCCGCTGGCAACACAGCTCAATGAAGTGCGTGCCTTTCAGCGCGGACTCGCTGAACAGAATCCCGTCGTTGGCGATCACGCCGACAAGGTGCCCGTACATCCGCGCAAACCCGCAGATCAGCGTAGTGCCGTACCGCGCCTTGAACTCCTGCATCCGCGAGCCGTCGACAATACGAGCCAAAACCTCGCGCATCGCCATCGGCTGTTTCGATTCGTTCGGAATGAGAGAGTAGAGGTCTTCGACAGGACAGGTCGGGTCTTCCGGCTCGCGGACCTCGAGAGAGACTCCGGTGAGCTTGACCGCCTGCCGCAAGGCGTGGGCGTTACCGACGACCAGAGGACGGCAGGAGGCGTAGACCCCGGGGTCGCTCAGCGCTTTCACCACCACCTCCGGACCTATACCGCAGGGGTCTCCCATGGTTATGGCAATGGCTGGCTTTTGACCGTCGGACACCTTCCGCACCTCCTCAAGCTCGACCGCAACCTTTGGCCGCGGGCTAAGCCCGAATAGCCGAGGGCCGTCACGCCGCGATTATAGCATGCGCTAGTAAGGCGGCAGGGCCCTTGGTGGAAAG
>JADFMN010000017.1 GCA_022563855.1 Armatimonadota bacterium | reverse complement strand
GGGGCACGCGCCAGCCGCAGACTAAGGGCAAGTAACCGACGGTTGAGAGTGGCACATTGAGGGAACGCCCCAGAACCATGCTCCTTCGATCCGCTCAGGATGACGGTTCTGGGGCTGGCTACCGGTACCTTGACGCTGCTCAGGATGACGGTTCTGGGGCTGGCTACCGGTTGACGCCGCTCAGGATGACGGTTCTGGGGCTGGCTACCGGTACCTTGACGCTGCTCAGGATGACGGCTCGGGTGCTGGACAGCGACTAGACGCCAGCAGCGGCGATGATCGCCTCCGCGACCTCTTTCATGCTCGTGCGATCGTTCATCGACTGCTCTCTTATTCGCTTGTACGCCTCGTCCTCGGTGATGCCGTCGCTCTTCATCATCAGACCCTTGGCCTGCTCGACGACACGTCTCGCTTCCAATCTTGCCTGCAACGAGCTTAGCTCCTTGGTCAGAAGCTTGTTCTGTTCAAACCGGCTCTTGGCGACCTCGATCGCCGGTGACAGGTCGCTCGGCTTGAACGGTTTGACCAGATAGCCGAACACTCCCGCGTCTTTGGCGCGCGAGATCAGCTCCTGGTCGCTGTACGCGGTCAGGAGGATCGCGGGGGCGATCTGCTCGTCCGCCAGAACCTGTGCCGCATCGATCCCGTCCATGGCCGGCATCTTGACATCGAGCACGCAGACGTCGGGCTCGGTTTCGCGAGCGAGCCTGATCGCGGCCTCACCGTCTTCGGCCTCGGCGACGATCTCATACCCAAGGCTCTCGAGCATCTGCTTGAGGTCGAGTCGAATGATGGGATCGTCGTCGGCAATGAGGACGCGCATGTGTGTTCCTTCTGCGGTAGTAGAGGCAGCGCGATTCTACCTTTCGACCCCTCTCCCGCCAGGCCGAAAGCCGACCGGATAGAATGCGCTCGTGACCGAATCGCTCTCGCGGCTGATCAATCAACCGATCGACTACGCCGGCCTCTTCCCGCCGGCGTCGTTGGATATGCGATCTGCGATCGAGGCTTACCGCTCGGTCACGGAGTCAGACAGCGCCTGGATCGTCAACCGGTTCGTGATCGCTGGCTCACAGCTCGCCGATGGCGCGGCGATTTGGTCCGAGATGCGCGAAGAAACGGACGACCGAGTGCCAGCGACAGTTGTTTGCAAATCACTCACGACCGGCGCGACGGCGTTAGAGAGCCTCGAGAACGAGCAGCGACTCATCAGGGATCAGGTCGGTTGCTTCGATTTCAGCGCAATGGAGATCAGGCTGCCGCTCGGCGACGAGTTCGCCGGATGCGCGGGCGCGCTGAGAAAGAGCTACAAGTGGTTCGCAGAGCGCGAGATCGACGTGTACGTCGAACTCTCTTGGGGTGAGGACATGAACGAGGCGATGGCAGAGCTGGCGAGCACGATTGACGGCGTCGGATTCAAGGCCCGCCTTGGCGGCGTCAAGAAAGAACAGTTTCCTTCGGTAGATCAAGTCGCAGCGTTCATCTCGGAGGTCGCCGGGCTCGAAGCGCCGTTCAAGTTCACAGCGGGGCTCCACGAGCCGGTCCGCTATTACGACAAGGAGCTGGACTGCTACCACCACGGATTCATCAACGTCTTCGTCGCCTCCGCGCTCGCGATGATCCAGCATGCGACGCCCGCTGAGGTGAGGCAGATATTGGAGATCGAGGACGGAATCCAGTTCAGATTCACTGACCAAGCGGTGGAGAGCCCCGCCGGATCTCTCAGCTTGAAGGATATCGACGAATGGTGGCTCTATTTCGGGGGCTACGGCTCATGCACGTACGAAGAACCGATCGAAGGGTTGAAGAAACTAGGACTGATCTAAGATGGATAAATTCGTGATCCCCGCAGACGCCGGAAGCTGGGTCGAGTACAGCCCGCAGAACCACTTTCCGATCCAGAACCTTCCGTTCGGCGTAGCCAGGCCGAAGGGCCGCGACGAATGCCTCGTGGTCGCCATCGGCGGGTACGCGCTCGACCTGCAGTCCGTGATGCAGAAGGGGCTCATCAGCGAAGAGGACTTCCCGGTTCTCGACAGCTTCATCAACCTCGACGGCGACTCGATCCGCGAGCTTCGCAAGGCTGTTTTCCATCTTCTGGAAAGGGAGAACGGCGAACTGCGCGACAGCAAGCGGCTCCGCGAGCACGCGATGATCCCGCTCGATAAGGCAAATCTACAAGTCCCGATTCCGCCACCGGCGTTCATCGACTTCTACAGCGGCATCCACCACGCCAGGAACGTCGGCAGCATGTTCCGCCCCGACCAGGAGCCTCTGCTCCCGAACTACCGGCACCTTCCGGTCGGCTACAACGGCCGCGCGTCTAGCGTCGTCGCCAGCGGAAGAGGGATCACGAGACCGAAGGGCATCACTCAGCCCCCCGGCGCAGACGCCCCCGGCTTCGGCCCGTCCAAAGGGCTCGACTTCGAGCTGGAGATGGGGTTTTACGTCAGCCTGGGCAACGATATCGGCAAGCGGATCATCGTCAGCAAGGCGGAGGACCACATCCTCGGGCTCGTGATGGTCAACGACTGGTCCGCGCGCGACGTGCAGAGGTACGAGTACGTGCCGCTCGGCCCGTTCCTGTCGAAGTCGTTCGCCACCAGCGTTTCTCCTTGGATCGTCACGCTCGACGCATTGGAGCCGTTCCGCATCGCCGGAATGCAGCAGGAGCCCGACCCGCTCCCGCATCTCAGGCAGGGCGGACTGAAGCACTTCGACGTCGAGCTGGAGGTCACGATCCAGAGCGAAAAAATGACGAAGCCACAGACGGTCTGCCGCTCGAACATGAAGTACCTGTACTGGTCGATTGCCCAGCAGCTCGCGCACCAGACCTGCAACGGCACGCCGGTCGAGTTCGGCGACCTGTACGGCAGCGGCACGATCAGCGGCACCGAGAAGGGCACCTTCGGCTCGATGCTCGAACTGACCTGGAAAGGCGATAACCCGCTCTTGCTCGAAGAGACGAAAGAGGAGCGCAAGTTCCTGCAAGACGGCGACACGGTAACCTTCACCGGCTGGGCGCAGGGCGACGGCTACCGCGTCGGCTTCGGCGAGGTCAGTGGTAAAATCCTGCCTGCGAGGAATTGAGTGATGGTAGAAGCAGGCACTGAGTTTTCACTTAGGAAAGGCGCGATTAGGAATTATTTGCTGATCTCAAGCGCAGTTGTGATCGCCTTTTTCATGGTCTATATTCTCATACTCCGTTATGGGGTGAGTCAAATGGGCGGTAGCGTGGAGTTGGACTGGATGTCGTTATTGGTTCCGTCTCTTGCGATCGTGGCGGTTCTGCCCTGTTATCTTTATCCGTCCAGGTACATCGTGACCGATACCGGCGTCCGAGTCGATCACCTTCTCAGAACCAGAACCGTCGAATTCGAAGACATCGAATCGGTCGTGATTGGGCACGTCCGAAACGACGAGAGATTTGCCGAGTACGTTGCCCTTACATCGAACGGGAGCAGGACTGTACTTCTTGGAGTTGTTAAGAACTTCGATCAACTTCGCGATCACATCATCGAGTCGGTCGATCAGGCGATTGTCGATGATAAGCGGGCGAGCAGCGGAGCCGAAAAATGTTAGCGAAACTTGAAAACTCGATCCTGGTCGTCGTAGATATGCAGCCGAAGTTCCTGGACGGCATCCACCACCGTGACAAGATCGTTGAGCGCGTCAAGTTCATCATCGAAACGGCGCGGCTGCTTGAGGTGCCGGTGATCGCGACCGAACAGAACCCGGATCGCATGGGGAAGACCGACGAGTCGATCGCAGCGCTCATCGACAAGCAAGCCCTAGGCAAGATGACGTTCTCGTGCTGGGATTTTGAACCGTTCAGTTCGGCCCTCGACGGCTTCGACAGGCACCAGGTCGTGATGGTAGGGATCGAGACCCACATCTGCATCAGCCAGACCGCGCACCACTTGCTCGCGAACGGATTCGAGCCGGTCGTCTGCACCGACGCGGTCTCCGCGCGCGCCAAGGACAGGCACAGGATCGGCGTCAAGCGCCTCCGCGACGCAGGCGTGACGATTGCGCACACCGAGTCGATCGCTTACGAATGGATGGGCTCCGCCGACCACCACAAGTTCCGCGACGTGCTGAAGCTGGTAAAGCAGTACCCATAAAATGGAGGGCGCTGCTCCGTCGGCGCCAAAGAGGAGCGAAGCGACGTAATCGGGGAGGGGTTCGGGTTGGTTCGGGTTGGTTCGGATTGGTTCGGATTTGTTCGCAATGGGAGGGCGAGCGTCCCCGCGAGCCGCACCAGCCACCGACACACGGGCCCCGCGCCGTTCGTTTTCACGTAGAGGGTCGAGCGTTCCGCCAGCTGCAAACTGTTCCTTCTCCCTTTGAGGGAGAAGGCGAGGATGAGGGGTCCAACGATAAAAGTCCTTTCCGCACAAACAGCATTTCGCCACTCACGGACTCACGGGCTTCCGCGCCGTTCGTCCTTTGCGCGAGACGGGTAACGAGAAACGGATTGCGTGTTTATCAAGCCCCATCCGGGTGCCACGGCCCGTGCAGGTCTGGAGACCCGCACCACAACTGGGTGCCACGGTCTGACCCGAAGGGCAGGCCGTGCTGTTTCCGTGTGCCACGGTCAGGCCCGATAGGGTTTGTCCGTGCGGATGGGCAAGCGCTTGGCTCGATATGGCGGTAAATCGCCGACACTCTTAGACCGTGCGCCGGTAAAAGCGGTGCTAAAGCACCGCACTCCCAAATTACTTGTCCTTCAGCCACTCGAGGACTTTGTCGCGGAACTTGAGCTCCACGGCGATCATCCACTCCGGGCCGTTGCTGCTGTTCGCCTGGTGCGCGTGGTGGTTCTGGTCGAGGATGTAGCCGGGCGGGTTGTTGAGGATGCGCTTATCTTCGTACGTCTCAAGGAAATGGCTCCAAACAAAATCGAACATGTCCGCGATTCTGCGAAGCCACTCGGCGTTGCGCTGGCTCGCATCTTCTGCCCAGTCTCTCAGCGTTCTCAGGATCCAGACGCTCCAGTGCTGCACGTTTGCAAGCCAAGACGCTAGGAGGAGCTCGTACTGGTTACGGGTCGCGTCCTGCCAGGCGCCGTAGAGCACGGTCATCGATTCCCTGGATTCCGGGTGGACGAGATCGGCACGCGTCAACCGGTCGGCGTGCTTCTCAAGCCACTCCTCCCGGTTGTCAAGTGTCGGCAGATCGATGATGCTGTTCATCGTCGCCTCTTGGGCGACGTTGCGGCGGCCCGCAGTGATCAGGGCGGTGTCCCAGAAATTCATCGCCTTGTCTAGGATTTTGTAACCCAGGTATGCGTCTTCGGCAGCCTCGATCCCATAAGCCCGCTGAGCGAACGCCAGCAGCGCCTCCTCCTCCTCACGTCCCTCCGGCGACCAGGAGAAATCGGCGAACACCGTCCAGCCGCGCCAGTAGAACGCCATGTGCGGCGAGTCGTCGTCCCAGGCTGTGCAGAGGATGCCGTCGAGCCCGCGCTCGGCGGTCATCCGGCAGAACTCGCGGATCGGGCCGACGTTGCCGTTGTTGCGCGGAAATATCGTCCAGCGCGTCTGCGCGGCGGTCGCGGCCATCGCCTTCAGCCCGCTCTCGGCGTACCAGTCCAGCGCCATGTTGTTCCCCGGCAGCCCCGGCCCGCTGTAGTTCCAGCGCATATAGACCGCATCGGACGGGAACCCCTTAACCACTTGGTCGAGCTTTTCGCGGTTTTCAGCCCAAAGAGCCGAGGCGCGGTCAACATCGAACGATCCGTCGTAAGTCGACTGGTACACCCCGCCGTGCTTCAGCGGCATGTCGTCCCACATGATCGCGGTTCGGCCTTCGCTCTTCAGGAAATCGTTGACCCGGTTCAGCCAGTGCAGGTGCAATCCGAGGGGGTCGAGCCCGGACGCCTTCGCCAGATCGCTCTTGCCTACGTTGACCTCGTCGCCGCCGATGTGCAGGTACTGCGCACCCGGCGTAGCTTCGATCGCGTCCTTGTACAGGTCGAAGAGCACCTCGTAAGTCCCTTCGTTGATCGGGCAGAACGCCCAATCTGAGTTCGGATCGTCGCGCAGATGCATGTACTCCTCGTGCTTGAGGATGAAGCTCGCGTGCCCGAGCCCCTGCACGAGCGGGCTGATCTCGATGAACCGTTTGCGCGCGTACCGGGTCAGAGCCTGCATCTGCTCGATCGAGATCGCATGATCGGCGCCGACTTTGGGCTGACGGCGATACCGAAGCTTGTCCTCGAACTCCCACACGATCGCGTTCACCTTAAGGTTCGCGAGCCGGTCGATCGCGTCGTAATACGTATCGATCGTGTCCAAATGGTGCTTTGTGTCGAAGTGGACGGCACGGTAAGGGATATCCGGCCAGTCCTGGATCATCATTCCAGGGATGGCGATGCCAGCTTCGGTCGCGTCTTCGGCGAGTTGTGCTAGGGTCTGCAGGCCGTAGAACACTCCTGCCGCGCTCTCGCCGACGATGATCACCGTCCCAGGCATAATCTGCAGCCGATACCCCTCGTCTCCCGGTAAATCAAGGTCGTGAATCGAAGTCAGCACTCGAGCGCTCGCCTGTGCCCTGATTAGATGGTCCAGGTTGTACGGCAACACGAGATCGGTCGCTTCGGCAGGCAGTTCAATCGAGCGCAGCGAATTAGGCTCAACACCCTCTCCAGTAGCAGGAACGTAGTATTTCGGCTCTGGCACGATCGCGAACGGCTCGGGAAGCTCCGATTTGAACCCAGTTACAAGAAGCAACAGACCTAACACGGCCCCATTCTACAGCCCCAGACCTAAATCGAGCCAAGTGGTATCATCCGGTTCCGCTGGCGCACGAGGCCAGCACAAAAACCAGACCACGGGTCAGGTGTGAGGGCGCAACTTCTTCAGAGTGGCCAGCCCAAGCAAACCAACTCGGGAACGGCGGGATCATTTATGGCCAAACAGTGTCTTATCGTCAAGCAGAAGCTAAAGCCCAAGTTCAAAGTCCGCGGCTACCAGCGGTGCAGCCTTTGCGGCAGGGCGCGCGGCTACATGAGGTACTTCGGGATCTGCCGGATCTGCTTCCGCGAGAACGCCCATAACGGCCTGCTCCCCGGCGTCGTCAAGTCGAGCTGGTAGGCAAGCATGTACACAGACCCCATCGCAGACCTGCTGACCCGCATCCGGAACGGCCTGATGGCTCATGCGGAGTTCATCGATGTTCCGATGTCGAAGATCAAGCTTGAGATCCTCAAGATTCTTGAGCTGGAGGGTTACGTGACCTCGTCCGAGGTCTTGTCGGAGACAAAGTTCCCTACGATTCGCGTCCAGCTTAGATACGATTCCAAGAACGAACCGATCATCCGCACAATTCGCCGGATCAGCAAGCCGGGCCTGCGGATTTACCGCGGACAGTCGGGTTTGAAGCCCGTGAGAAGCGGCTTGGCAACCAGGATTTTAACGACAAGCTCGGGGGTGATGACCGACCGAGAGGCGCGGCGCAGAAACGTTGGCGGCGAAGTGCTGTGCGAGGTCTGGTAGGAGGCTGATGACATGTCGAGAGTAGGACTGAGGCCGATCCCGGTTCCGAGCGGCGTCACCGTGTCGATCGCGACCGGCAGCGTGACCGTGAAAGGGCCGAAGGGCGAGCTGAGCCAGCACGTCTCGACGTCCCTGACGATCGTCGAAAAAGACGGGATGATTACGCTCAGCCGGCCGGACAACCATCGCGTCAACCGGTCGCAGCACGGCCTCGCGCGGACCTTGATCAGCAACATGATCGAGGGCGTGACGAACGGCCACGGCAAGACGCTTGAGATTCACGGCGTTGGTTTTCGCGCTGCAATGCAGGGGAAGGTGCTAACCCTGTTGGTCGGTTATTCGCACGATGTGACGATCGAAGCGCCTGAAGGAATCACGATCGAGGTCTCGGCCGAAGCGCGCGGCAAGGTGACCGAGATTTCTGTGAGCGGGATCGACAAGGCGCTCGTTGGGCAGATCGCTGCCAACATTCGCAAGGTGCGAAAGCCCGATCCTTACAAGGGCAAGGGTCTGCGATACAAAGGCGAATACGTCAAGTTGCGACCTGGCAAGAGGGCGATCACCGCGTAAGGAAACCTTGACATGGCGACAATCACACGAAGCAAAATGCGGATTATCCGCCACAAGCGACTGCGGAAGCGGATTATCGGCACTGGGGATTGCCCGAGGCTGTCGATCTTTCGCAGCAACAAGCACATCTCGGCTCAAGTGGTCGATGACGTGAGAGGCCACACGCTTTGCGCGGCGAGTTCGCTAGAGAAGTCGTTGTCGGCGTCCAACACGGTCGCCGGTGCGAAAGTCGTCGGCCAGGAGATCGCGAAGAGGGCGACGGAGGCTGGCATCAAGCGTGTCGTTTTCGACCGAGGCGGGTTTCGTTACCAAGGCGTCGTCGCAAGCTTGGCGGAAGGCGCGAGAGAAGCGGGGTTGGAGTTTTAGATAGATGGCACGACGTGGACCAAGACTAGTCGGAAAACGACAATCGATGCGGCGCGATCAGGAGGGGCCGCAGCTCGACGTCAGAATCATCCGATCCAACAAAGTGTTCAAGACCCACAAGGGCGGCAAGACTGCGTCGTGGTCGATGATCGTCGTTGTCGGGGACAACAAGGGCCGAGTTGGGATCGGTCACGGCAAAGCACGAGGAATTCCAGACGCGATCCGCAAGGCGGAAGAGACCGCCCGAAAGAACATGTTCAACATCGAGCTGCTGGGGCGAACGATCCCGCACGAGGTGTCGGCGACCTTTGGCGCTTCCAGGATTTTCCTAAAGCCCGCCTCGCCGGGAACAGGCGTGAAGGCAGGCAGCGCCCTGCGGCACTGCCTGGAAGCAGCGGGCGTTCACGACGTGCTGGCAAAGTGTCTCGGCAGCCGCAACGCGACGAACATCGCGCAGGCAACGCTGATCGCGTTCAAGTCGCTCCAGCGGCCCGAAGATATCGCGGCGAGACGAGGGGTCGATGTGAACGAGATAGTGCCTTGGCTTGCGAAGGCTCGCAAGGAAGAGTCTGACAATGCTTAAGATAACTCTCAAGCGGAGCGTGATCGGGAGTACGCCTAGAAATCGACGCACCGTTCAGGCGCTCGGCCTGAAAAAGACCGGCAGAACGGTGTTCAAGAACGATACTCCGGCGATACGAGGCATGCTGCGGAACATCGATCACCTGATCGAAATGGTCGAGGTGGACGGTGTGCCTAAAAAGGAGGCCAAGCAGAAAGCCGCTGCAGCCCCGGCAGTCGTACAAGCCCCGACGGTAGAGGATGCGCCAAAGAAGCCCGCAACGAAGAAGAAGGCGGCTGCGAAAAAGCCAGCCGAAAAGAAGCCTGCAAAGAAGAAACCTGCGGCCAAGAAGCCTGCGGCAAAGAAGGCGCCGGCGGCAAAGCGCCGAGCGTTCGCTGAGATAGGTGGCAAGAGCAAGTCCGATAAGAAGTCGGCGAGCAAGAAGAAGGAACAGTAAACGATGGCACTGCACGAACTACGACCTGCCAAGGGCTCCGCCAAGCGCAAAAAGCGCCTTGGGAGAGGGATCGGCAGTGGAAAGGGAAAGACCGCAGGCCGAGGCACGAAAGGGCAGAAGGCCAAGCGGAACATCAATCCTCGATTTGAAGGCGGCCAGACTCCGCTTCACCGCCGCTTGCCCGTGAAGAAAGGCTTCCGCAACGTGACCCACAAGGAGTTTGTGATCGTGAACCTCGACGACCTTGAGAAGCTGTTCAAGGCTGGCGCATCGGTCGGCCCTGAGGAGTTCAAGGCGAACGGTCTGTTCAAGAATCGCAAGGATGGCGTAAAGGTGCTTGCCTTTGGAAAGTTGACGAAAAAGCTTAAGGTGAGCGCTCACAAGTTTTCGAAAGCCGCTGTGAAGGCTATCGAGGACGCCGGAGGCGAGGTCAGCAATCTGTGAGCTTAGGCGGCGGCGTAGGCGGTCCAGGAGATAAGGGCCTCAAGCTCAATCTTGCCGACACGTTCCGTCTTGCATGGGCCGATCCCGATCTGCGTCAGCGGCTGAAGTTCGTCATTTTCGTATTCACGATCTACGTCATCGGTGTGCACGTACCGGTTCCAGTTCCGGGCTTTAGCCCAGACGATCTCATGGAACTGCTGAAAAACAACCCGTTCTTCGGAATGATGAACACGATCGGCGGCGGCGCGTTCCGCCGGATGTCGATCTTTGCGCTGGGTCTGGGCCCCTACATCAGCGCTTCGATCATCATGCAGGTGCTCACGATGGGCAACCCGAAGTGGAAGAAGGAGTTGCAGGAGGGCGGTGAGTACGCCCGCAAACAACAGAACCGCAGGACGCGGATTCTAACCGTGGTGCTCTGCCTCGTGCAAGGATTCAGCCTACTGCAGTTCATGGCCTCGTCGGTCCCATCAATCGAGGCGCTGAGTCCGATGGTCAAGTTCGAGGTAGCCGTGTTCTGGCTTGCAGGGGCGATGTTCTTGCTCTGGCTCGGCGAACAGGTCAGCGAGAAAGGAATCGGGAACGGTATTTCGCTGATGATTTTTGCCGGTATCGTTATCTCGCTGCCCAGCGTCGCACAGCTCGTCAGCACGGGCGTGGCCAACGGCGTCGTTGCCTGGTGGCAAGCGGTGCTGATCGTCGTGATGTTCATCGCTACGACCTGGTTCATCGTCATGTTCACGATCGCCCAGCGTCGTATCCCGATCCAACACATGCGCAGGAATATGGGCACACGCGCCATGGGCGGTCGTACTAGCTACCTGCCGATTTCGGTGAACATGGCTGGCGTAATCCCGGTGATCTTCGCGATCGCGCTCATCTATATGCCAGCGCAATTCTCCGTGGCGTTCCCACCCGATAGCGTTGCCAACAACATACTTTCGACGATCGGGGACTTCTTCCGACCGGACTTCACTCGCTGGGAGGGGTGGATCGGCGCTGGCGTCTATATGGCCCTGATCTTCTTCTTCACGTATTTCTGGAACGCGATGACATATAACGTCGAAGACATCGCGAACAACCTGAAGCGAGGCGGTTCGTACATACCTGGCGTTCGGCCCGGCAAGCAGACGAAGGAGTTTCTCGACGGGGTCGTTTCAAAGGTGACGTTCGTCGGTGCGCTCTTCCTCTCGATCGTTGCACTGACCCAATTCGTATTCCCGCTGATCGCCAACATTCCGAATCTCGGCTTGATCGGCGGTACATCGCTGCTGATCATGGTCAGCGTGGCGCTCGAGACGATGCGCCAGATCGAAGCGAGCATTCTGATCAGACAGTACGAGTCGTAGCCGTGCCCATTAGCCTCATCCTGATTGGCCCCCCAGGGGGCGGCAAGGGGACCCAGGCCGAGTTGCTGCAAGAGCGGTTGCACCTCAAGCACATTTCGACCGGAGACATCTTCCGGGCGGAGATCGAGAAGGGCACCGATCTCGGACTGGAGGCGCAGCGGTATATCAAGTCCGGAAACCTCGTGCCCGATGAGATCACGATCAAGATGGTCCGCAGCCGACTGGACTCCGAAGACGCCAAGAAGTACGGATTCATCTTGGACGGCTTTCCGCGCACAAAGCGCCAAGCTATCGCTCTAGACAAAGTGCTGGAGGAGATCGGGATAAAACTCGACGGCGTTATAGCCCTGGAGATACCTGAACAGGTCGTTGTTGATCGGCTGCTGGCAAGAGGACGTCAGGACGATATGTCGGAGACGATCATTCACCGCCTAGACGTCTTCGCACGACAGACAGAGCCGGTCATTCGACACTACTCCGAACTCGGGTGCTTCCACAAGGTCGACGGGAATCAGCCGGTGGAGGATGTATATGCCGGAATCTTGAAGGCGATCAAACGATGATTACCCTCAAGTCAGACTCCGAGATCGCCAAGATGCGCGAGGCCGGCAAAGTGCTGGCCAGTACGATGCGCGAGGTGTCTGAGCTAATCGAGCCGGGCGTAACCCTGTCTAAGCTGAATCGACTCGCGGAGCGCCTCATCGTCGAAGCCGGATGCCTGCCAAGCTTCAAAGGGTATCGCGGGTACCCCGCTGCGTCGTGCATCTCCGTAAACAATGTGGTTATACACGGCATACCGGACGAATACGAGCTGAAGTCCGGAGACGTAGTCGGCCTTGACTTCGGCGTGATTCGTGACGGCTGGCACGCGGACAGCGCCTGGACCTTCGCGGTCGGTGAGATTTCAGACTCTGCGCAACGTCTGCTCAACGTCACCCGCGAAAGCCTGTCCCAAGGGATCGCCAAGGCTCGCGAGGGGAATCGCCTCGGGGACATCGGAGCGACCGTGCAGAAGTACGTCGAGAACAACGGCTACCAGGTAGTGCGGGAGATGGTCGGTCACGGCATCGGCCGAGACCTGCACGAAGAGCCGAGCGTTCCGAACTACGGCAAGGCTGGCAAGGGCATTCGGCTTCAGTCGGGCATGACGATCTGCATCGAGCCGATGGTGAACGAAGGCACGTACAAGGTCAATACTTTGGCGGATGGCTGGACGATCGTGACGGCTGACGGTAAACTCTCGGCTCACTTCGAGCATACGGTTGCCATCACTGCCGACGGGCCGGAGATTTTGACGCTTCCGGAAGCTTGAGGTCATTTTCAGCATATGGCAAGACGAGGCAGAGGCGGTCGAGGTCGCGGCAGACCCGGAGGCGGCAAGCGAAGGCGAAGGAGTTTTGAGTCCAAATCTCCAGATGCGTCTTCCGACAAGGAGGAGGGTATTGAATTGGAGGGCGTGGTGCTGGAGAACCTGCCGAACGCCCAGTTTAGAGTCAAGCTCAACGAAACGGACAGCGAGATCCTCGCCTACGTCAGCGGCAAGATGCGCAGGCACTGGATTCGAATCTTGAGGGGCGACCGCGTGAAGGTGTTGATTTCCCCATACGATCTGAACCGGGCTCGCATCGTCTATCGGTTCCGAAACTAGGTTCAACGGTCGATTATCAGCCAACGAGCGGGAAACGGGCGTCGAACCGGGTCCACTGGTGGCGTTTCAGCCTGACTGGTTGGTATAATTACCCCTTGCGCCAAGCCCACAGTTGGCTTGGCGTCAGTCTAGCTTGCGTGAATATAGGACGTTGAGGAACGGGACTACGGTTCACGTGTGCGAGGTTTGATCGAGATATGAAAGTTAGAGCCAGCGTTAAGAAGATTTGCGACAAGTGCAAGATCATCAAGCGCAACGGCGTCGTTCGGGTTCTCTGTGTGAACCCGAAACATAAGCAGCGGCAGGGATAGGAGTTATTGCAAGAGAATGGCGCGAATAGCGGGTGTTGATCTACCGAGAGGCAAGACGATTCTTTACGCGTTGCGCAGCATATACGGGATCGGGCCCAAACACTCAAGCGAAATCGTCGAGAAGGCAGGCCTCGATCCGACGATCCGAGTGAAAGATATGTCGGACGACCAGATCGCTAGCCTTCGAAACGTCATCGACGCCGACTACCAAGTCGAAGGCGATTTGCGCCGTGAGATTTATTCGAACATTCGCAGGCTGATCGAGATCGGTTCGTACCGCGGACTGCGCCATCGTCGCGGCTTGCCCGTCCGCGGCCAGAACACCCGCAGCAACGCTCGAACTCGCAAAGGCAAGGCGAAAACCGTTGCCGGCAGGAAGAAAGTTACGAAGTAGCAAGGTTATTGATCACGCATGGCAAGAAAGAGTTCATCCAGAGGGAAGCAAAAGGACAAGCGGCAGGTAGCCCACGGGCACGCCCACGTCCACGCGACCTTCAACAACACGATCGTGACGATCACCGATCCGCTCGGAAACGTGCTTTGCTGGTCAAGCTCAGGGATCGTCGGTTTCAAAGGCAGCAGGAAGGGCACGCCGTTCGCCGCGCAGCTTGCTGCCGAGGACAGCGCCAGGAAGGCTGCGGCGCACGGTATGAAGTCAATCGATGTATTCGTCTCTGGGCCTGGACAGGGCCGGGAGACAGCGATCCGCTCGCTCTTCCTGAACGGGCTGCAAGTGAAAACCATCTGCGACGTGACGCCGGTCGCCCACAACGGGTGCAAGCCGCCAAAGAAACGCCGTGTCTGACAGGAGCCGAGATTAGCCAGAGAACATGCCGTATATCCACACGTTAGAATCGACAGACACCTACACGAAGTTCGTTCTGGAACCGCTCGAAAGGGGTTATGGGCAGACGATCGGCAACGGGCTGCGTCGTGTGCTCTTAAGTTCAATCTACGGCGCCGCGGTGGTCGCCGTCAAGATAGAGAAGGTCTTGCACGAGTTTGCGCCGATTCCCGGAGTCAGAGAGGACACTACGGAGCTTCTTCTAAACCTGCGAGAGCTGGCGATCAAGGTCGAATTTGAGGACACCCCGCCTGAAGAGATCACTCTAAAGATCGACGTCAAGGGAACTGGCCGGGTCACCGGCGCCGATATCGTCTGCCCCGAGGGCGTTGAGATCGCGAACCCGGACTGCTACATCGCGACCATCGGCGACAAGCGCTCTAGCCTCAGAGCAGAGCTTTACGTCGGCTACGGCACCGGCTATGTGCTGCCCGAGCGGCAGGAGAAGTTCAAGGGCATGATCGGTGTCATTCCAACGGGTTCTCAGTTTACGCCGGTCAAGAAGGTCAATTACATCGTCGAGCAGACGCGCGTTGGCACTCGAACCGACTATGAACGTTTGATCCTGGAGGTTTGGACCAACGGCGCGGTAGCGCCGAACGACGCCGTCACGCAGGCGGCGAACATCTTGGATCGGTACCTCAAGCTGTTCTTCGAGCTGGGCAAGGCCGGCCTGCCCGTGGACGTCGAGGAAGAGGAGGAAGTGCCCAGCGAACTGGCGAACATTCCAGAGCTCAAGATCGAGGAGATGGACTTCTCGCAGCGCACGTTCAACTGCCTGCGGAGAGCAGGCATCCTCAATCTTCGGCAGCTCGCCGTAACGAACGAGGCTGAGTTGAGCAGCATTCGTGGATTCGGCAAGAAGTCGCTGACGGAGGTGCGCGACAAGCTCGAGCAGCACAGCATCGAACTCAAGCCGGCGAAGGGAAGCTACGTCGGCATCGACAGCTTGGACGAGGAGGAAAGCTTTTAGCGAAGCTGTGAATGCATGACTCACAAAATAGACAGGCGCAAACTCGGTCTGCCGAGCGACCAGCGTCGGGCGTTGTTGACAAACCTCGCGCGGCAGTTCATAAGACACGGCTACGTCCACACGACGCTGGGTCGTGCGAAGGAGCTGCGGCGCATCGTTGAGCCTCTGATTACTTTGGGAAAGAAGGACACTCTCGCGGCGCGACGGGCTTCCCGTAAGATCCTGGTGGGGCACAGTTCAAGCTCGGCAAGACCCATGAAGTTGCTGGCAGGCAAGAGCGATTCGGAAAAGTTTGAGATTCTCCGCGACCGAAGCCTGATAAACGGCGAGGATCTCGTCTCGCATCTTTTCGACAACATCGCGCCAAGGTTCAAGGATCGGAACGGCGGGTATACGAGGCTGACCCGAACCGGCGTCAGGCGGGGAGACGCAGCGCCGACGGCAGTTCTGGAGCTTGTCGAATAAACATAGGATCAAACTCGTCGTCGCGTACGACGGGTCAGAGTTTTGCGGCTGGGCGCCGCAACATGGAAGGCGAACCGTCCATGGCATATTGACAGAAACCGTGCGCCAGGTCTCGGGCGAGGATTGCGAGATCGAAGGAGCTAGCAGAACGGACAGCGGAGCGAGCGCCCGAGGGCAGGTCTGTCACTTCGACGTGAGCGAAGGGATGCCTGTGGACAAGTGGCAGGTCGTCTTGAACCAGGCGCTGCCGAATGACATCGCGATCGTGAGTTCTTGCAAGGTTTCGCCGGAGTTCAACAGCCGCTTTTGGGCTGAGAAACGGTGGTACCGATACCGAATCCTGACGGGAAAGGTCGACCCGGAGCGGGCCAGGTATACATATCACTACGACGCAAAGCCGCTGGACGACGGATTGATGCGCGATGCAGCGAGCCACTTGATTGGAAAGCACGATTTTCTCGCGTTCAGCCAGCTAGTTCCACCCGGAAAGAGCACGGTGCGCGAACTCTTCAGCGTGGAAGTCAAGCGAGTGCGCGATGAATTGCGGATCGATGTGATCGGCACGGCGTTCGTTCGCGGAATGATGCGGAGAATCAGCGGCGCTCTCTGGGAGGTTGGTCGCGGAGCCAGGCAGCCGGACTCGATTCCGGAGCTGCTCGAGCAGCGAGACCGCCGCAAGATCCGGTGGCCGACGGTGTTGCCGGCGAACGGATTGACGCTGATGAAGGTGTTCTACGGTCGGCATCCGCATGACCGTAGGCGTGAACGAAACAGTTTGGTAGGAAAGAATGATGAATAGGACAACGATGGCGAAGCCAGCCACGATAGAACGGCAGTGGTACGTTGTGGACGCTGCGGGCATTCCAATCGGTCGCATGGCGTCGCAGGTCGCACAGATTCTACGCGGCAAGCTCAAGCCGAGCTTCACCCCGCACATGGACTGTGGCGACTTTGTCGTGGTCATCAACGCTGGCAAGGCCGTTTGGACCGGCGGCAAGGGCAAGGAGCTTCTGTATCACCACACCGGTTGGCCCGGCGGCATCAAGAGCGTCAGCCGCGAGGACTTCCTTGCTGACAATCCGGTGAAGCTCATCGAACGCGTTATCTGGGGAATGTTGCCGAAAGGGCCGCTTGGTCGGCAAACGATAAAGAAGTTGAAGGTGTATGCAGGCCCGGATCACCCGCACGAAGCCCAAAACCCGACGCCGCTCAACGTAACGAAGAAGTAAGGCAATACTGAACATGGCGAAAGCAAAAGACAAGTACTTGGCATACGCGACGGGCAAGAGGAAATGCGCGATCGCCCGCGTCTGGCTGGAGAGCGGCGACGGGCAGATCAGCGTCAACGGCCACGGATTCAAGGAGTACTTCAGCAGGCCGGTGCTAGAGATTTTGGTTCAGAGCCCGCTGACTCAACTCGAGTTGACAGGCAAGTACAACGTCCGAGCTATGGTCAAAGGCGGGGGCAAGGTCGGACAGGCCGGAGCGGTCAAACTGGGGATCGCGCGCGCCCTCGTCAATATGGACGAAGAGTTGCGGAGACCGTTGAGAGCCAACGGGTTCCTCACTCGCGACGCCAGAGTGAAAGAGCGGAAGAAGTACGGTCGAAAAAAGGCTCGGCGCGGATTCCAGTTCGTCAAGCGCTAGGTCGAGCTGGGTTCGACGATCCTGAATTGAGCTGGGGTTTCTCGGTCTGCATGCACGAGATTTCCACGTTGGCAAGCAACCGGTCGGCACGGTATACAGTAGACAGAGCGGGGGTTTGCTGGTGGCGCAATGAGTACCGTGTCTGAACGGAGCCCTCGGGACGACGATCATTGTCCGCCTTGGAAGCGGCCAGCCGTTCGGAACGTTCTGATCGTGGCGCTGCTGGCGGAATTGGCCTACGCGCTTCTGAACATTTCCGCGATGCCGGTCTATCTGGCCAATGATCGCGGATTTCCCGCTGGCGCGATCGGCATGATCATCGGCGCGTTCCTGTTGACCGAAGCGCTGCTGAAGGGCCCAATGGGCTCGCTGGCGGATCGGGTCGGCAGAAAGCGACTGATCGTGATCGGGCCTATCATCACGATATTCACATCGATCGCCTCGCTGTACGTGCCGCGCGATTGGGATTACGAGACCGTCGCATTTCTCACACTGCGGGCAATGGACGGGGTCGGGGTCGCAATGTTGTGGCCCGCAGCGTTCGCGCTCATCGGAGAGTCCGTCAAGGAGAGCCAGAAGCAGGAGGCGATGTCGCTGCTCAACATGTGCTATCTAGGGGGAATCGCGCTCGCTCTGTTCGTCGGCGGCGTCGTGGACGACGTCTTCGGCTCCGTCACTGCGGCGAGGATAGATTCGTACCACGCTCCGAGCTTGTACCTGTCGGCGGTCCTCTGTAGCTTCGTGGCCGCGTTCGCGTACTTCAAACTGCCGTCCGGTCGAGGCATGAGAGAGGCCGCGCGGCAAGAGCGCGCAGTATCGGGGCGGGCTGCCTTCAAGTTCACGGATATCTTTGCTACAGCCAAGCGCATCCCAGGTTTCCTCATCCTCGGCGCGGTGACCTTCATGGGTATCGGGTTTCCGATCGCGATCGTCAAGCTGTTCGCGCAAGACCAGTTAGAGCTGAGCGGTACGAAGTTTGGAATTCTCGTCATGCCGGCGTTGATCGCCATGGCCGCGCTGTCGCCTGTCATGAGTCGTTATGGAGAGAGGCTGGGCAGGCAGAGGGCGGTGCACATCGGACTGTTCCTCTGCTCGCTCGGAATGAGCGCTATCGCTGCAGGGGCGTTTGTTCCCCAACTTCGTTCGGTTCTAGTCGTAGCCCTTGGAACAGTCCCCGTTGCGCTGGGATTCATCCTGGCGGTGCCAGCGTGGTACGCAGCCGTCTCTGAGATCGATCGCAAGCGCCGAGCCGCGAATATCGGCGCGGTCATGACCGCGCAAGGCCTCGGCGCGATCGTCGGCTCTCAGTTCGGCAGCCAAGCGTACGAACGGCTGCAAGACGTTGAACTGTTCGGGATGCACTTGGATTCTGCGTTCGGGCGGTACTCCCCGTTCATCGGCTGCGCGATCTGCATCATCATCGGCTGGCTGCTCAGTTTGCGACTGCTGCGCAAGGGGCCTCAGCCGGATGCGCGGTCGGTAGAATAGGCCGCGATGGCTACAAAAATCGGCATCAACGGATTTGGTCGGATCGGGCGCCTTTCGCTCCGAGCGATCCTGGAGAGGTATCCAGACGAACTTGAGGTAGTCGCGGTCAACGACCTGACTGACGTCGCGATGAACGCGATGCTGTTCAAGCGCGACACGGTCTACGGAACGTTCGCCGGCGACGTCTCGCACGACGAAGACTCGTTTCAGGTCGCCGGGCACGACATTCGCGTGTTCAAGGATCCTGACCCGGGCTCTATTCCATGGAGCGAGGTCGGTGCCGAGGTCGTGCTCGAGAGCACCGGGTTCTTTACGGATGGCAAGAAGGCTGCGGCGCACCTGGGCTCGACGGTCAAGAAGGTCATCATCTCGGCTCCAGCCAAGAACGAGGACGTGACGCTTGTACTCGGCGTCAACGATTCGGTCTACGATCCCGGCAGCCACCACGTCATCTCCAACGCAAGCTGCACGACCAACGGGCTGGCCCCGGTCGCAAAGGTGCTGCACGAGAGCTTCGGCATCGACAAAGGCCTGCTTACGACGATCCACGCCTATACGAACTCGCAAGCGACAGTCGACACAGCCAAGAGCAAACCCCGCGACTCCAGGGCGGCAGCGGAGAACATCGTTCCGGCTCCAACCGGCGCTGCACGGGCAGTCGGCCTCGTGATCCCAGAGCTGCAAGGCAAGTTTACGGGCATGGCGTTCCGCGTCCCCGTGGCGTCCGTGAGCGTAGTCGACTTCACTGCGGTTCTGCTCAAGGAGGCTTCCGTTTCCGACGTTAATCAAGCCATGCAGGCAGCAGCGGCCGGACCGCTGGCAGGGATCATGGAGTACACAGAGGAGGAGTTGGTCTCGAGCGATCTGAAGGGGAATCCCCACAGTTCGATTTTCAGTGCGACCGACACCGTTACGTTGGGCAATATGGTCAAGGCGGTCGCCTGGTACGACAACGAGTGGGGCTACAGCTGTAGGATCGCCGATCTCTGCAGGTTCGTGGCTGAACGAGGACTCTAGGAAACGCGGGTCCCTCAGCCTTCGTAGATTGCTGTCGTATGGACGATTCCGCACCCGAGACAGATGAGCGGATAGAGGGCAAGCCCAAGAAGAGACCGGACCTCGATGCTGCCTTGTTGAGTGGTTGCATCACGATCGGCACGTTGAGCCTGCTCGTGTTCTTTTTGACCATCGCCCCCTTCTACTTCACCGAGCATCACACCTACTCTGGCCTAGCTAGGACGGGCTTGCTGGGGGCTGCGCCGGCGCTCGTGCTAGGGGCGCTCGCCGTCTGGCGCCTCGGACTGTCTGGGGCGACCGGATTGATGGGTGGAGCCGCCGCAGGCGCCATCTTTATCTACCTGCGCATGGAGCAGGTGATGTTGGGTTACGCTGGCATATCAACCCTGCCCATTCCAGAGATCCCTCCCTTCTGGAGTTGGCTGTTGCCTCTGATCTGGGTTCTCGTCTGCCTTGCCACGGTTTTGCTGCTGTACCCCAGGAACGGTCAAGGAACTACGGATAACCGCCGATAATCTGGTCAGACGATCCCAGGACTTGAGTTTGGCTAAACCGAACAGTTTTATTGACCAATACAGAAAGAGCGCGGTGACTACCGCCTCGCCGTTGCAGCTCGTTATCATGCTGTACGATGGCGCATTGCGGTTCATGGAGGCCGGAAAGAACTCCATGAGCCTAAATGACCGGTTTGAGCAGAACGAGAGCCTGAAGAAAGCCCAGCGGATACTGACGGAGCTCATGGCGACGCTTGACACCGAAAAGGGAGGGGAGGTCGCGCAAAGCCTGTTCTCGCTCTACAGCTACGCGCACAGCCGTCTAGTGGACGCCAACCTAGAGGATGATCCTGAGCCGATCGACGAGAGCATCGAGATCGTCAGCACACTTCGAGAGAGCTGGGTCGAGCTGGAGCAGCAGGCCAGAAACCCCGGAATCGCGGCAGAGGAGGCATCCGGTGCCGCTTGAGACCACCGCTCGAAGAGTCGCTGAACGGGTTCTGCTCTTAACGATGAGCTTGCAAGAGGAGGTGCGCAACGGAGAAACTGAGCAGCTTAACGAACTGCTGAACAGTCGCGCTGAAGCGCTGCGCGACCTAGAAACGATGGACATCGATTCGGGCGCAGCGGCCATCTTGGAAAAGGTGCGCTCCGAAGAGGCCGTGCTGATGAAGCAGTTGCAGCGGGGGCAGGCAGGGCTGACGAACGAGCTGATTCGATCATTTACGGACACCAGGAGCGCTCAGGTCTATCGACGAAGCGCAGGCTCAGGATTCGCGCTGGATCAAACCGGCTAACTGCACTCCGAAACGACCCGAAACGATCAGTCGAGGCCTCAGCAATTGAAGTTGCTGAGGCCTCGATTCTCGTTGATCGACTGAAGGGTCAGTTGGTCACTATAATGGCGCGGAGCACGTCAGTCCGCATTCGGAACGGTTGAGGGTTCTTGCCGTTCCGTTTGAACTGGTCGAACACCCTGAAGATAACTCGCACCACGCCGGATACGCTGACGTAGTCCCCGGGGTTTTGCCTGATCCGGATCACGTGAACCTTGTTGCCTTGGTTCTTTATCCTGACCGCCTTGACGTAGTCCCATCTGTCGGTTCCCCAGTTGTAGGCGAACGCTGTGCCGGCGGCAGAATCTCCGGGGTTGAGTATCGTCTCGATCTCAAACTTGATCTCCTTGACGTCGTCGGCCGGCTCGTTGATGTTGAAGTCCGCCTGTATCGCGCCAAAGTGTCCTCGGCCCGCGACGAATACGCTATCGATGTCGTAGAAGCCGTTGTCGTTCCCACGCGAGTCGAGAATCGCTTGCTCGCCGGCGTTGATTGGCACTGCCTCGGAGTCGAGGAACGGGGTCAGAGCCCGCTCCAGGGTCATCACGAACTCCCCCACCGTGATCGGCACGACGACCGTGCCCACGTTGCCCTGAGAGTCCTCGATGCTAACGCCGAACTCGATGTCGCCCATGACCTCAGGCGCTCCACCCACGACCAGCTCCATTCCGTCCGTCGCCACGGTCATGCCGCGAGACGGCAGGGTGTCGTCTATGAACGCCGTGTAGGGCATCAGCCCCCCGGCGATGGTCAACCGGCCCGTGTAGGGGTTGAAGTGACTCCCGTCCGGCAAGGCACCCACGTCCACGATGCCGGGCACTCGGCTGGTGGTGAGCCGCACCCGGGCCTCGCCCCCGGCTACGGAAATGGAGTGGACCGTCACGCGGCTCGGAGCGGATCCGGCGTGACGACGCGTTCCGGGGCTGGTCTCGTTGTTCAGGAGCACGCGAGACGCGTCGAGCCCCCAGGCATCCGAGGCCTCGCCTCGATTGCCTCCGTTCAGAGACGTGAGGCGGAGGTCCGTGCGGCCGTCCGCCTCCACCATGGCGAAGAGGTAGTGCCCGTCCGTTCCCCGAGGGGGACGTCGTGCACCCTCCGTATCCCAGTGGTACATGAGGACACCGGAGGAGGGAAGGCCGGCGTCGAAGCCCGTCTGCGGACGGTACTCGAGAACCAGGAACTCGGCGCCGACGTCGTCCAGCGGGACCAAGAGCGCCTGGCGGCTCTGCTGAGCCGGGCCCAGGACGAACTCCTCGTCGAACACGTCTCCCACGTCGATCCACTGGATCCAGCCGAGCTGCTCCTTGGACCAGGGGCTGAAGTGCGTGGGCCCGAAGCTTGCTCCCCGAGTGGATCCGTCTCCGCACCCCCAGGAGCCCGCGGCCATGAGGCCCCAGCATCCGAGCACCCACCGGCGGTTCTGCGGCTCGAGTCCGTCGATGGGATGGTACAGGTCCGGAAGGTCCAGGACGTGCCCGAACTCGTGAGAGA
>JADFMN010000016.1:598-22954 GCA_022563855.1 Armatimonadota bacterium | reverse complement strand
AAGGGCGCTAGTTGGTCAATATTATGGCGCGGAGCACGTCAGTCCGCATTCGGAACGGTTGAGGGTTCTTGCCGTTCCGTTTGAACTGGTCGAAAACCCTGAAGATAACTCGCACGACGCCGGAGCCACTGACGTAGTCCCCGGGGTTTTGCCTGATCCGGATCACGTGAACCTTGTTGCCTTGGTTCTTTACCCTGACCGCCTTGACGTAGTCCCATCTGTCGGTTCCCCAGTTGTAGGCGAACGCTGTGCCGGCGGCAGAATCTCCGGGGTTGAGTATCGTCTCGATCTCAAGCTTGATCTCCTTGACGTCGGCGGCCGGCTCGTTGATGTTGAAGTCCGCCTGTAACGCGCCAAAGTGTCCTCTGCCCGCGACGAATACGCTATCGATGTCGTAGAAGCCGTTGTCCGAGTTCTTGAGATCGAGCAAGCCGCCTGCGAAGTAGTTTCCTAAGAACGTCGATACTGAGACCGCATCGTACAGGATGCCTCCTCCGCCTCCCGGACCGCCGATGGACACGATCCAGTTCTGGATCTCCGTAGCCCAGAACCCGTCCGGGCGGATGATCTCGCCAACCCCCCAGAACGTCGTGTCGTCGACGGGGTCGACCACGGCAGAGTAATAGTCGCCCCACCGTCCGACTCCACCTTGGAAGTTGATCCCAGTGCTGGACTTCAGGAGCGTCGGCGGACTCAGGGTTCCGGGTGCGTCGCCGACCTTTCGGGTCGAGATAACGACGTCGGCCCCGATGCCCGTGCTGCTTCTGGTGTAGATCACCGAGATATCGCCGAGAGCGTTCTTGGTGATCGCGGGCATGAAAGCGTGCTCGATATCCGGCAGCTGAATCTTGCCGGACTGGGCCAGAGTGACCGATCCCGACTCCGGCCAACTGTTGAGGTCGAACTCGTACCAGTCGACTGTGGAACGGCCGTCGCCGGATGAGACGGCGACTACGTGTGCGGCCACCATTTTTCCATCGCGGGAGCCAGAGTCCATGAAGTGGAACGGAAGATTGTCGAGCTTTCGTCCGCCGGTAGTATCGGCGCCAGGCGACGCATAGCTCCAGGTAGGTATGGCGGTAGTGGTCGATACCATCGTGGGAGTCGTCAACAAATTCTCCCAGGCGAAAATCTGCATCGAGGAGAACGTATCGCGCACTACGCCGTAGAGGACAGGGTTTGCGTTTGGACCGAGGTTGTCGGCTGGCTGGATTGAAAACACGCTTGGCATGGGGAACCCTGTTACGTCAGCCATCACACCGTTGAGCAAGCCTTCCATTTTCACGACGAACACGTGTGCGCCGTTCGAACCGCCCGCGAAGCCGAACATATTGCCTGAAATGGCGATGGCGTCTTGGTTGAGTCCAACCTGCGGATAATCAAACCAATTGTCGTCGACTTTCGACTCGATCCTGAACTTGTGCCACGTGCCGTTTGGATCGGTGTCGTCGGATACCGCCAGCAAAATGTCGGATATCTCGTTTCCGAAGTCGGCGTGCAGAGCGATCACGATGAAACGCTCGTTGATTGGATCGTAGTACGTGCGCGGATCGAACACAAAGTTGCCAACTCCAAGTCCGCTGAAGAAACCGCCGGGGCCCAGACTCTGCTGGAACAGCTTGACGCCGTCCGACTTCTTGAAGAACGCTACATGCGAGTTCACGACCTCGACGACGTGGGTCGGTCCGACCGAAATGTGGGGGTCTGGCGGGAACCAGCCGGTGAACTCAATTCCTGGGAACAGGGCGCCCCGCTCGTTGACAGCACCGCCGTCCAGCCCGCCTAGGGCCAGGGTGTTGCGGAAACCGCGAGAACGGCGGACAATCGCCCACGGGTTCTCCGGCTTGATGCCCTTCTGCCCGACGGAATCGTCGATCTGAGGGAAGAAGTCGTACGTGCTGTCGGTAATGACGTTCGTATAAGTCTTGTGTGAAGTTGCTTCGTGCCGCTTCGTGATACTGATGAAATCAGGCGGCAGCGATCGGAAGTTGACCTGGGCCAGCGCACTGACCGACATGACCGTCACGACCGAGATGAGGCCCAACTTTCGTAGGTTATAGGTACAGGTATTCAGGTTCATTTGACTTCAGTCCTCTACACGCATTGGCATAGCACCATGAACTCCATCCATTATACTTGGTTCAACTTGCATTGCCAGTAGATTCGACGGTTTTACCGCACCAAATCATTCGGCCTGATCGATCAAAGTTTCAAGTTGTCCTCTGGTACATTGTCCTCATGCCGAACCCAGAGCAGCGGGAAGCGCTGTCCAAAGCAGCCGTGCGGCTGGATGCGATCGGAGAGCATCTTTGACCTCGACACACTCCAAAACCGGATTTCCAAGCTAGAAAAGCAGTCCATCCAACCCGGATTTTGGGCGGATTCTGCTACAGCTCAGCTTCAAATGCAGAAGCTGACCCACCTGCGCAACCTTACTGGACCGCTGGAAACCCTAAAACAGCAATACGACGAAATCTTGGGTTACTACGAGCTGCTGTCCGAAGAACCGGACGAAGACCTGGAAAGGGAGGCGGACGGTCTAGCGGCGGAGTTCCTCTCGAAGCTGAACAAATACGAGTTGATAACCTTGTTGAGCGGCGAGTTCGACGGCAGAAACGCCCTTGTCGAAATAAATGCGGGGGCAGGCGGCTCCGAAGCGTGCGATTGGGCCGAGATGCTGTACCGGTTGTACTCAAGGTGGGTGCAGCGGCGCGGCTTCTCGATGGAGCTGTTGAGCCAGACGCCGGGTGACGTCACCGGGTATCGACGGGTTCATTTCAAGGTGACCGGCGAGTACGCCTACGGCTACCTGAAATCGGAAGCCGGCGTCCACCGCTTGGTTAGGATTTCGCCGTTCGACGCTGCGTCTCGGCGTCACACTTCGTTCGCCAAGCTGGAAGTGCTGCCGGAGATCGCGCCGACGGAAGTCAAGATAGATACTGATGATCTAAAGGTCGAAACGCTTCGCGCAAGCGGCGCCGGGGGCCAACACGTCAACAAGACGGAGAGCGCAGTGCGAATCACTCACATTCCGTCCGGAATTGTCGTCAACTGCCAGAACGAGCGAAGCCAGCATAAGAACCGAGCCGCGGCGATGCTGGTCTTGGCGTCCAGGCTCGCGGAGCTCCATCGGCTAAAGGACGCCGAAAGATTGGATCGATTGCGCGGAGATTCTGGGCCCGCAGAGTGGGGTCGCCAGATTCGTAGCTATGTCATGCAGCCGTACACCATGGTCAAGGATCATCGAACTCGGTACGAAACCGGGAATGTCCAGGCGATCATGGACGGCGAAATCGATGACTTCATCGAGGCCTTCTTGCGGTTGCCAAAGTCCGGTTCTGCCGCAAAGGTCGAGTAATCTGGGTGCATATCGACCGTCTAACTCTTAGCACAGCCACTCACCGAAAACGATCATGATTGCGACCTGTCTTACGCTCAGCCTCCTGATATCGCCCCATCAAGGTGTGCCCATCAGCACTCCACCTGGAACCAGTCAGGCGTTCCAAAGCACTGTTCGCACGATTGCAGATGCTACTCAAAGCGGAGAATGGGACCAAGCGAGGGCGCTCCTGAACCGCTTGCCTAGCCAGAACGTCACCGTCGAATGGCGGGAGGCGGAGCTTCCAGAAGGTCAGCGCCCAATGTGGAAGGAAGCTCGCGACGAAGCGTTCGTGGATTGGATGCGAGCAATAAAGGGCCTGAAGATCGAGCTTGGGGCGAACCCCGGAGTGCTTTTCAGCTTCGTGGAAAAGCTGCCGCCAGCCGAAGGCGAGTCAACTCCAGCCGGGGCCGTTTACTTCGTCTCTCCGTCTGCCGACGAAGTAAGGCTCGAGGCAGTTCTGTCGCTCAATCGGTCGTTGAGCAATTTGCCAGTGCGAAAACGCGAGGTCCACAACGAAGTCTCCTTTGCGATGGGCGCGTACTTCGGTTTGGCCAGGGCTCCGAACATCGGCAGCGTCATGTTTCGGATCGAGGGGTTCTATCCCAAGGCGTCGATGGTCACGATCGCCGAGGCGAAAATCGTCCTTTCGACCCTGCGTCTGTCGAATCAGATTCGGCAGGCCGTCGCTGACCGCAAAGTGATCGCGTTAGGCGAACCGCGGCTTTTCGTGACTCCGACGAAACTAACTCCAAAGCCGGTTTTGCAGGCCGAGCCGATGGCGTTTTCTATTCAGATTTCAAATCGCGGAACGGCGCCACTCGAGTTCTATCTCGTCCCGGACTGTAACTGCTTCAGGATCGGCAAGTACGAAAAGGTCGTATCTCCTGGCAAGACGGTGATCGTGCCGATCCAGATCAATACGATCAACTTTGTCGGGGAGCTGCACAAGACGCTTGTGCTGTTCTCCAACGACTCGAGCGCGGCGGTAACGCACCTTAAAATGGACACGGTCGTTACCCGGGCGTACGAATTCCTCGATCCGAAGGGTGTTTCGACCGTGCTGCTCACGGACAGCGGGGCGGTACACGAGGTGTATCTCGCTATCGAACCGGGCGTCGAGCTGAAACCAACAAAGATCGCCGTATC
Source organism: Armatimonadota bacterium (assembly GCA_022563855.1). Taxonomy (NCBI): domain Bacteria; kingdom Bacillati; phylum Armatimonadota; species Armatimonadota bacterium. The sequence continues at coordinate 18,426 of JADFMN010000016.1, read as the reverse complement.
AGGCATGTCTGTCGAGGTGTACATGGAGGAGTTTTCGGGCACCGTGCAGTTCGGGCCAAGGCCGGAGGACGCGCGAAAGATCGAAGGGTACAAAGTGTCGCTGCTCTTTAAACCCACCATTCCGCTTGGTCAGATGTCGGTCTCGATACAGATAGCCACCGCTCACCCGATTTTCCGAACGCTCGTTCACAACTTGCAGGTTCAGAAAGGGATCGTTGCGACTCCGAGGCGCGTGTATTTCGGCGAAATCGTGCAAGGAGTGCACCAGGCGTGGACGCTGCTGGTGCGACCGGGAAAACCGTTCAAGATTCTTAGAGTTGAAACCTCTTCTAACATCCTGAAAGCCGAAGTCATACCGATGAGCGACCCATCCAAGTACCGAATCGTCGTGAAGTACATGGGCAACGCGCCGATCGGAGGATTCCGAGAAGCGGTCATCGTCTACACCGACGATCCGGACCAACCTGAGATAAGAATTCCGGTTGAAGGCGTCGTCAGGTGAAGCTGGCGATCGGGCTCGCGTCCATCGCAGTTTTTTCCTGGTCGTTGATCGTGTCGGAGCCGGAAGATTGGGAGATCGTGATCGGCGGCAACACTTTGGGCTATCTGTCGCCATGCGGATGTGCGAAGCCGATGAAAGGCGGCATACGCCGCCGCATCGCAGCCACGGTACATCTCGCTGAGGGCAGGAAGTTGCTGTCGCTCGACACCGGCAATCTTGCATCTGGGGTCGGTCGGCAAGACGAGATCAAGGCGGAGTCGCTGGCGGAAGCTTTTCGGCTAGGCAAGATCGATGCGATCAATCTCGGCGGGCGCGACGCAGACTTGGGACTGCCGATGGTAGAGGCGATCAATCGCCTGAGCGGCGATCGGTTGATATCGTCGAATTTGGTCGGCGGCGCGATCAGCTTGAGGAGCCGCGTAGTCAAAGGGCCATTCGTCGTCGCTGGGACGTCGCCGGACGGCGCGATGATCGGTGCCCGCTTGGGCGTTGCATCGCTCCCTACGGACGATGTCGTAGTGGATTTGCTCGAGTTTGCACGCACTAACAAGAAGCTGCCGATACTCATGACGCAAGGCGGAGAGGACCACGCTCGGGAGTTGGCGAAGAAACACTCGAAGCTGTTCATGATCGTTTACCAGTCCGAGACCCAGCCGCGCCGGGAGCCGCTGATCGTTGGGAAAACCTGGATCGTCAGCCCAGGCATGAAGGGGCAGGCTTTGATTTCGATGCGGGTCAAAGGTGATCGACTCGAGGATTATCGTGTAGTCGAATTAGGGCCGACGTGGGAGAACGACGCTGGCGCGGAGAAGATTTATCGGCGGTACGTGCAGCGCGTCAGCGACGAAAACCTCATCGAGGAACTGCCGCGACTTGAAGGGCCGGAGTTCGCTGGCACTGCCGCGTGCGCAACGTGCCACTCTGCATCTGCCGACGTTTGGAAGATGAGCGCACACGCCGCCGCGCTAAAGACGCTTGAGCGCGAAGGGCATGACCGAGATCCTGAATGCATCAGCTGTCACGTCGTCGGGATGCAAAGCGTAATGGGGTTTCGCACGAGAACGACGACGCCGGATTTAGCAAACGTCGGCTGTGAAAGTTGCCACGGCGCCGGACGACAGCACGCGACGAGCCCGATGCAAATTTCAATGCCGAAGAGCGGTGTCGAATCGTGTCTCCCTTGTCACGTTCCGGAGCACAGCCCAGAGTTTGATTTCGACGAATACTGGAAACTTATCCAGCATTAGTTGTGGAAAAGCGAGGGAAAGATTCTCGAACTTTTCGTTAGGCTCGGATTGACGTTTCATCGTTCTTTCACGCGGCGTTTTCTAGTCCAAAACAAGCGAAATGTTGCGCGCGTTCGCGGCGCGCGCGACACTTGACCCGTCCGGCCTTATGCTGGAACAATAGAGCGGTCGCGCAACAGGCGCGACATCGCCCGTGCAAGGAATCCGCAGAATATGGACGTCATTTTGACTCGCCCCCAATTGCAACCGCCATTCACCGAACTGCACGACTCAGCGAACAACGGCTCAACAGGATTTGCGTCGTTTGCGGCGGTGCCATCAAACCTCGGCGCGATCGAAGCCGGGATACGTTTTGCAACGGGCACGACCCCCTTGGTCGCGCTGGTCGGCTCCCCCGGTTGGGGCAAATCACATCTCTTGCAATGCATCTACGCTTACATGGTGCTGCAAGGTCGCGACGTAAAGGCGCCGATGAGCGCGACTGTGTTTGCGAGCGGAAAAGAGACGGAAGCGACACAGGGGGCGATCTTGCTGGATGATGCGCAAGACGCCGTTCGCAACTTGCGGACCAAGAACGAATTTCGACGCCTCTTGGAGCTGCGCGTTCGCACGGGGCGACCGACGTTGATCGCGCTTTCTTTGGACGATGGCCTGACCGAGATTCGGCAGTTTTTGCCAAGCCCGAAGGAGTGGGGCGTTCAGACGATTGACGACCCGAACGTCTCGGAGCGCGAAGCGATCGTGCGACAGATCGCCTCTGACGAACGGCTCGCGTTGTCTTCCCCGGTCGTGCACCTTCTGTCGCGGCACCTGTGTGGCAATGGGCGATCAATTCGCGGCGCCCTGAGAACTCTCAAGCTGGAACAACAGGACTGGTCGTTGCGCGAACACGCTTGCGCGGCGTGCGGAGTGCTCATGCCGTACCTTTCAGGTCGCGACGGGTGGGATGTCCGCGACTTGGCTGCGGAAGCGGTCTCTCGCACATTGGATCAGCGCCCCGATCCAGGCGTCAGCCATTCGCACCTTTGCGCGTATATGATGTTGATCGCGATGAAGTTGAACGAGGCGGACGCAGCCGCCTTCCTAGGGCAATCGCCCAGCTCCGTTTACGGCATGTCGTCCAAGGTGCGTCGGATGCTCACAGACTCAGGATTCGCAGAGACCGTCAACTGTTGCAGGAGGGAGCTGCTGCGACTGTTAGAGACCGCCTAGCGCCTTTCTTGCCACAAACCGAGCAAAGTTGCTGGGGCGTTCGGCTGAAATCAAGTATTAATGCAAATAGGATCACAAGGGGGCTTCCTATAAAATAGATTCGGATCAATGCGTACGCTGCAAGAGCTGGACTTGATCCCCGTTTGGGTGAACCCAACGCACTTGATATCAACGGCGATTCACGTGATGCAGGGGCATAGACAGCGCGCCTTAGCCGTCATCGACGACTCGGGCGTGGTCGGCTACGTCAACCTCGAGCGAGCGCTTGGAATGCCGAAGGACGCGAAGGTGCAGACGATCGTCCAGCCACTTTCAGCGCAGTTCGATCATTCGGTCACGATCCGTACGGCCGCGAAGCGGTTCATCGAGGAGGACCTTAGTTTCGCGACGGTGTACGAAGCGAGCGAGTTCTGTGGGATCTTGAGCGCGAACATGCTGTTGCAGGAGCTCGGTCGGTCGTGGGATCCGCTGACGAGCCTGCCGTGGAGCAACCGCCTGCGCGATTGGGCCACCAAGGCCTTGGCCGATGGGCGTGAGATCACAGTCGTGTTCCTGGACATAAACGACTTTGGCGCGTACAACAAGAAGCACGGGCACATCGTCGGCGACAGAATCCTCAAGCGCATCGCAGACCTGCTAACCGGTCACGTGGATCGTCGACAGGAGATATGCGTGCGGTACGGCGGTGACGAGTTCGCGATCGGCACGACGCTGAACCGGTTCGCCGCCGAGAAGAAGTACGGCGGAATCGAAGACATGAGCATCGCCGTGGAGGGGGTTCCTGATCCAGTTACGATAGCGGTTGGATTTGCCGGCGGCAAGCGAACTCGCGACCGAGAGCACTCACACATCGCATCGATGGTCGACAACCTGATCAATTTGGCTAGCAAGGAGTGCATGGCCAGGAAGCTCGACCCGTCTCGCAAGCGCGTTGCGCCTGCGCCCGAAACGGAGGGCGAGGAGCCGGCGCGCAAGGATCTAGAGGCAAGCGTGCAGCCATCGGTTCCTGCCTCCGTGCCCGAGGTTTCCACGGCGGCGGAAACGCATGTGCGGCTCGTATCTGCTGACGCCGAAAACCGCGACCAGCCGGTGGTCGTCACGATCAGCGTTGGCGGTAGTGACGCGACTGGCGTCGTGACCAAGAGCGAAGGGTCGCTGGACGGCGCTATCGCTGAGGCGACCGCGCACGCGCTCGAACGCCTTCAGCCCTCCGCAGAGGTCACGATTTCAGAGGTGCTGACCAGCAAGACCACCGACGGCGCGAAAATGGTGACGGTCGTCGGGAACTGCATCCTCGAAGGCGTCCAATACTCGATCGCAGCGAGCCGCGTCGAGGGCGGTGATCGCTCGCGCGCCATCGCAGACGCGGTTGTCGGCGCGTTCCTCAGCATCCGCAAGCCCCCGCCCGAGGGAAAGAGGATCAGCTTCGAGGACTTGGGCTGATTCGCGCGGCGACCGGCGACGCCAGGCCATCGCTGCGGCGTATCATAGAGAGGTATGGAGCCAGAATCCGGTAGCCACGCGCGACGCATGCTCGACAAGCTTGCCGAGTCTCTGCCCGAAGACGACCCGCAGGTGCAGAACTACGTCAGCGCCCTGCGCAAGGAGCTGGCCAGCGACGAGGCGGAAAAGGAAGAGGCGAGCAAGACGCTCAAGGCTTACGAGGAGGCGTACGAAAAGCTCACTGCTCCCGCGAACAAGATCGGCGTGTTCCTGCGATCGCTGGACGACGGCAAGGTTCTCATCGCGCTCGGCGACACCGAGTACGTCGCCCTAGTCGATCCAAAGATGAATGAGGGCGACTTGAAGGCAGGCGCGCGGGTCATGCTCAACGACGCGTACGCCGTGATCGGGGTCGTGCCGACTGCCCCAATAGGCGACGTGCACAAGATCAACGAGGTGATGGACGACGGCCGGCTGAGGGTCGGCGCAGACGTGCAAGGCGGTCACGGTCGCGTCGTGCAACTATCAGAAGAGCTAAAAGAGACGAAGTTGAGCATCGGCGACGAGATACGGCTCGACCAGACCGGCCGGCTGGCGATCGAGCACTTCCCGAGGCAGGAGACCAGGGAGTACTTCGTCGAGGAGGTGCCCGAAACCCCGTGGTCGGCGATCGGTGGCCAGGAGAAGGCGATCGAGCTGATCCGCGAGACCATCGAGCTGCCGATGCTGCACCCCGAGGTATATAAGAAGTTCGACAAGAAGCCGATCAAGGGCATCCTGCTCTACGGCCCTCCGGGCTGCGGCAAGACGCTGCTCGGCAAGGCCGTCGCGTACAACCTGGCGAAGGACTACTCGAAGCAGGCGGGCAAGGAGGTGAAGGAGTACTTCATGCACATCTCTGGCCCGAAGATCCTGAACATGTGGCTCGGTGAGACTGAGCGCATGGTGCGCGAGATATTCGCCACCGCCCGCGAGAAGGCGAAGGAAGGGCGGCTTGTCGTGATCTTCATGGACGAGGCCGAATCGGTTCTCCGCACACGTTCGACCGGTCGCACGCTGAACATCAGCAACACCGTTGTGCCGCAGTTCTGCGCCGAGCTCGACGGGATGGTGTCGCTGGAGAACGTCGTGCTGATCCTGACGAGCAACAGGCCGGACTACATCGACCCGGCGGTGCTGCGACCGGAGCGCATCGACCGCAAGGTGAAGATCGGACGTCCGACGCGAGAGGCTTCCAGGGACATCCTGTCGATCTACCTGCACGATCGCCTGCCCTTCGACCCCGATCTGCTGAAGGAGCAGGCTGGTGAACCCGAATGCGCGCGCATCGCGCTGGTCGAATCGACCTTGGCCTACCTCTGGCGAGAGAAGCGTGAGACGGAGTTCCTCAAGGTCGCGCTCCGCAACGGAACGACCAACATCCTCCACTGGCACGACCTCGTCAGCGGGGCTCTGCTCAAGTCGATCGTCGACCGCGCCAAGGACTCGGCGATCCGCCGCGACATAGCCTCGCCAGACGCCGACCACGGACTCAGCGAGGCCGATATGCACGACGCGGTCGATGCGGAGTACGCGGAGAACGAGATCTTCCCGAAGTCCGACGCCGTCGCCGACTGGCTGAAACTGCTCGACTTCGAGCCCGAGAGCGTCGCCACGGTCAAACCGATCGGGCCGGACAAAGGCCACGACTACGTTCGCAATATCGTGACGTAGGTTAAGATCTATAAGACGAACATCGACTCGACATGAAAGACATGCCACGCCTGCCCATTTCGTTCCAGGAAGAATGCTATGCCCGCTCCGTGCCTCGACCAGGAAGCACCCATTCCCAAAAGAGCGTATTTTCCGTCTGCTGAGTATGTCGGCGCTGCAACCGTTCCTCTAACTCGAACCTTCCCAGGTACCCCGTCGGTGAGAAATTTATTCCCAGGAGTCGAGCGCCAAGTGCTGTATTCTTTAAGCACGATATTCTCGTCGAGTATCAACCTATCTAGAGGTTCGGCAACCTCCAACTCCAAATCCTTGGGCGGTTCCATTTCGCTGACGACGCTTCTTAGTTTTGCTAACCACTCTTCATCTGTTCCATCGCTCCCGTAATTCTCGAGAGTGGATTGAACCTCGTAGTAAAAGCTCGATCGAACGTCAGTGTCCCACTCAGGTGCCAAGACGACGGTATCGCCCTCTTGCCACTCGAACGACTGCCAGTCTGCGTCCTCAAAGAACGCGGCCATCGCGGCATTGATGACCTGGCTGTCCCGCTCAACCGTAGACTTGATCTGCTGGGCAATATTTGATGAAGCTTGCGTGGCTGTGGCCTGCCTCTCTTCGCCGCCGGAATTGCAGCCGCTGATCGAAAGAGAAATAGCAAGCGCAATTACAGTTACTCTATTCCCGTTCATGCGCTCATTATATGATACATTGCTGGCCCAAAGCCAAGGTGTGCCGCTGATTGCCATCCCTCCACACGCGTCGTGTGGAGGGTTCTGACTGCGGCGACGGCACCCTCCACTCTGCGAGCGTGGCGGGATGAGGCTCTACCCAGGGATCGTTGCGCTGACGATATCGCGATACGTGGCATGGGCTTCCAGCCCATGAGTGGCTCGGGCTTCTAGCCCGAGGTCGAACAGGGGCAAGATGCCCCTGCTACCCACGGCCAAGATGGCCGTGCTACGAATGCACTACCCAGGAATAGTCGCGCTGACCGTCTCGGAGATCGGGCTGGGTTCGCCTTGGCCGTCCTCGAAGTCGGACGCCGGCTCACCGACCGATGGTTGATCGTCCTCGCCAGGTTGGGCCGCGCCGGGTCTTTTTCCATACGTACTTGGCCAGTCGCTTTCTACAATCTCAATGCCTTCCCGGTCGTGCATCTTGGCTATCTCAACAGCTTTCTCAGCTTCTGCCCTCGGGACGCTCAGCGCAAATGCCCCGAGTGAACTAAACCAGCTACTATGTACGCCCGCACTACTCAGATCCGCAGACAATCTGTTTATTTCTGCCATGGCATCCTGAGTGGAATACGCGATATTCACGTGGTCCAATTCATCCAGCTCTTTGTACAACGCGTCCCAGTCAATATCTTCTTCGGCAGCGCTGTCATCGGTCGAGTTCGCACTCTCAGTAACATCTTCGTCGGTGCTGACCGGCTCTGAGGAACAGCCCACACAAGCAACGACGACCGCAACAACGCATGCCACTCCTGTGCACCAAGCCCCTATCTTCTTACCCATAGCACCATTGTATCGCGGATTCTGTTGCGGACGGAGTTTCAATCCCTCCACACGCGTCATGTGGAGGGTTCTTGCAACGGCGACGGCACCCTCCACACAGCGAGTGTGGAGGGATGAGGCGCTAACCAGGAATCGTTGCGCTGACGGTTTCGCTATATGTGGCATGGGCTTCCAGCCCATGCGTGGCTCGGGCTTCTAGCCCGAGGTCGAACAGGGGCAAGATGCCCCTGCTACTCACGGCCAAGATGGCCGTGCTACGAATGCACTACCCAGGAATAGTCGCGCTCACGGTTTCGCTGATCGGGCCGGGTTCGCCCTTGGTGTTCACCCACCGACCGATGATGTGCACGGTCTTGCCGCCGTCCGCGCCGTCGAACGACAGCAGATGCGGAGTGCGCGTGTCGGTCTAGCTCAGCTGTCCCAAGGGCTAGCCTGGCCGGAACCGTTCTCTGGCTCAACCAGACCCCTCCCCAGCCCACCTAGACCCCGGTCTAGACCACCTGGACTCGGGTCTAGCGCACCTAGCCCTCGGTCTGGCCGCCCCAGCCCCCTCTCCAGCCGCCTCGTTCCCGTGGTTTTGAACCTGGACGGGCTCACGCAGCGAATAACGCGTGGTCTCCTGATCTGATTCGTTGTCACCAAGCCGTACGGCGGGAGATGGAAAAGAAGGACGCCGAGAAGCGTTGAGCGTTCGTGACTTCGACTGAAGAACTTACGTCCCTCCGATATACACTTCGAATACCACATCGTCCTTAATGAATAGAAGTGCCAGCCAAACGACATAGTAAAATTGCAAGACAATGTCCGCGTCGACCCTTGGCGGATCAGGCTCGTGTGAGCTTGCGAAACCGCTTCGAAACTCAGACGTGTACTCGGCCCCGGTCAATGTTCTAAGGGGCTCGCCCATGACAGCCACGGCTTCCGCTGCCGTCATTCCGAATGTCGAGCGAGCTTGATCTTTGAACTTAGCAGACCCCGTGGCGTAATTTGTGAAGACAACGATGCCCACTGCGATGACGCCAATGAGCATAACAAAGAATGCAAAAGTCAGTTTCTTCGAGGCTTGTTTTGACTTCACGGGTTCTTGGACCTTTGGTCTCAAGTATACGTCGAGTCTAAGGAGTGGAAGGAAAAGAAGGACGCCGAGGAGCGTTGAGCCTGATCTTCCGTCTTTCTCACTGAGGTGTATTTCGTCACTTGGGAGCCCTATTCTCCTTGATAGCGAGAAACACCACCAAAGCAAGAGAGAGCAGCATGAAAATGCGCGTTGGAAGCAGCAACCGCTCTAATACTGGGGCCGCAGAGGCTGGCAAAACAAATTGAACCGGAGGCGAGATATACAATCCTTCCGTTACGAACCAAAATATCATGGATACGACCAGAAGCCGCGTGGCGGCAATTTGTAACCGACTGCTTATTCGTGCCACGTTTACTTTCCTCAAATTCGGGTCGTACGCAATCTCATGGTCGAGCATTCCAGTTAATACCGCCACAGTAAGTATACGTCGAGCCTCAGGAGTTGAAAGAAACGCAATGGAAGTGCTGAGTAGGAGTCAACCAGTTGCACCCAGCCTGCTAACCACCAATCGTCAGCGTGATGGCAACCGGTCAGTCGTCGAGTTCGCCCAGCGCGATGCGTCTTATCCGAACAAACAAAGAGACGCACAAGACAAGAGAGAGCAAGACTAGAGCATTGAGGATGATGAACGCGATGACGCTGATCCATGCTCTCCCGTTGTTTTCTATCTCGATGACACCGGCCAAAGCTGTCAATGGAATCAGAACGGTGACGACCAAAATCCATATGGCTTTCGCCTTGCACTTATTATCGCGGACTATTTTTCTGAGTATCTGCCCGTCCGGGGAGAGGAAGGCGCGGGCCCGTCGAAGAAACGCTGACTTGGGCTGCCTCCCGAGAGCGGCCCATAGCTTACTTATTCCGACGAGCACCATGATGCCTCCGAGACCAGCACTCAAGATACGCACCTGCACAAAGTCTTCAGGCGGAATAAAGTTCAGGAAAGGAAACGCCAATGCGCAGATTGCTCCGATAACGATCACCGAAGTGGCAATAATCACCGAGAACTGCCGGTCTGTCCACGGCGTTCGGTCCATAGCCATATTGAACCACAAGAATTCGTTTCTAGGCGTCAGACGCGTCCTCGCACTCGCCAATCAGCCGCCGATCGTCAGCGGAATGGCGACCTGCCCCTTCCAGAAATCCCTCCCCCGGCCTGCAGGCTGACACTTGCCGCGTACTTTCGTGGCCGGGGGAGGCTAGGTGGGGGCCGAAACCTGTCGATGCCCTCACCTAACCTCTCCCACTCACTCACGCACTCGGCAGATCATAGCAGGCGGAGCGGGAGAGGGATTGGCGGACTAAGAATCCACGCTCCAACTACCCACCGATTGTCAGCGGAATCGACACCTTCAAAATCAGCGTCTTCTGGAACGAGTCGGCGTTCGGGTCGCCGATGATCAAGAAGTACTCCGCGCCGAAGTTGCCGCTCATGCGGTACGAGGCGAACCAGTTCCACTTGTCGTCCTGCAGCACCGCGCGCCCGCCCCCGCCACGCGTGTCGCTCCGGTCTAGGTCAGCTCGCCGTGAGCCGCGTTACTCCTGTTCCGTCAGCGTTTCTAACAGTTCGATGATGCGCTCGTTCTGGACGGTCTGGAGCATCAGGAGCTCGATCTCAGTAGTAACGGCCACGGACCGATGGGTTTCCCCGTCGTCATCGACTAACGCTGACATGTAGTACTGCATCGCTGTATAAATGAAGAGGTTTTGGAAGGCCTCCGGACTGCCAACAGATTCGCGATACCCTTCAGCATATCGTTCCATGACTCCGTCGTAAGAATCCTTGTCGATGGTCGCCGGATCATCGATCCGCGTCATCATTTTTAGCTTCGCGTTCAATATCTTCATCAACGGCATCTCCTCCTGCGCCGCCGCAGGCTCTTGTCGGTTCTGAGAGACAGCCATCGTCACAAGCAGGCTGGCCGCGAGCAGATATCCCCCGTACGCTACGATTCCTTTTTTCATAACGACTCCATTATAGGACAGAGACTGGCCGTTGACGTCATTCGCTGCCCCGCACTCCCCTACCCGCCGATCGTCAGGTACCAGAAGGGTCTAGGGTCAAGGGTTGAGGCAAACCCGAACCAACCCGAACGAATCCGAACCAACCCGAACTCCCCCTACCCACCAATCGTCAGCGGGATGGACACCTTCAGGATCAGCGTCTTCTGGAACGAGTCGGCGTTCGGGTCGCCGATGATCAGAAAGTACTCCGCGCCGAAGTTGCCGCTCATGCGGTACGAGGCGAACCAGTTCCACTCGTCGTCTTGCAGCACCGCGCGACCGCCGAACGACTGGTACCGCCCGATCTCGAAGTTGAACTCGATGATCCCCTGCTCCTCGTCCACGATGTGCTGAACGGCCTGCACGCGCACAGAGATCTGCAGCCTTTTGACCGGCCGGTAGCGCAACCCCGCTTGGAACGATTGGTAGCTGGCGTTCTCGATCTCGCCGAACGTGTACTCCACGCTTGCACGGCGGTACGGGTCGTTCTTCGGGAACTCCAGCTCGACGGACTGCAAGTTGTCGAACCTGTCCTCGAAGTGCTCGTAGCTGCTGTCCAGCGAGATCTCTAAGACGTTGTTCAGCGTCACTTCGTACGCGCCGCCGATCGACTCGCGGTAGTGTCCACCGCCGCGCCGCTCGTAGTCAAGAAAGCTGAAAGTGATCTCGGTTTCCGTTATCGTGCCGGAGGTCGACGCCATGTTTCGCGAAACGCTGCCGTTGTAGCCGATGAAGTCCGTCTCCGACGCAAAGCCGATGCGAGGGAAGAAGTCGCCTGAAACGTCGATCAAGAATAGGTTGCTCTGCCAACCGGGGCTGTTGTAGAACGCTCCCAGCGTGGTCGCCGTTCCCGTTCCTTCGATCTGGTCGTCGGTGATGCTCGACTCGCCGAAGAACAGCCAGCTGCCGGTTCGTCGGCTGGCCGCGAATCTGCCGGCGAAGTTATCTTCGCCCATTCGCTGAAGCGATGCGAACGACGCCGTGTACTCTGTGAGCGGATCAGGGTTGTACGTGTACGATCCCGCCGCCGTCGCCTGGTTTCCGAAGTCGATCGTGCTGGTGAGCCCGACTCGCGTGCTGCCGCCTAAGTTTCCGTACAAATTCATCCCCAAGTCGAACGTAGAGATGCGCTGGCTCGCGAAGATTCGGCGACCGTGGCCGAAGAACAGGTAGTCGCTGCCCTCTTGGAAGAACGGCCGGGTCTCATCGGCCAGCCGCTCGAAGTTGCTGAAGTCCAGGTCGAGGATGTCGTCCTCGATGTTCCTGAAGTCCGGATTGACCGTTCCGACGAACAAGAGCTGATCGGACAAGCTGGTCTTGAAATCAAGCCCGGCGTTTGCGATGTGCTCGCCGTTCTCGTCGTTGTAACCGGCGTATCCGTACGGCAGAAGGAGGATCGGCCTGCTGTCGTTCTGCTCGGGCACCACTACGCCTTTCAGGGTGTGCATTTTGGAATCATCGCCTTGGCGCGAGTGAAACGCGACATCTCTCTTTGTCGAGCTGACGTACCATTCGATATCGAACCGCATGTCCCTGACGCCTGCAGCGGGCAACGGGAGAAGCTGCCACGGCACTCGCATTTCGCCCTCCCAGCCAGTGTCGGTCGTCCTTGCCGCGGCTTCGACCCGACCGCTCCACTCGAGCTTCGCCGCCCGTCCGCCAGCGATATCGAGCGACGTCGCGCCGTTGGCGTTGAAAGACATCTCGCTGCTGTCGGTGGTCAGTCCGAAGGTGTCAAGAGTGAGCTCGAATCTGTCGTTGCCCCGCAGGCTGACGTTGTCGCGAAACTCATCGGCGGAGATGTCGTCCGGTCGCTGCAAGAGGATGCGCGCCGCGACGTACAAGTACTCGTCGTCGTAGCCGATCCAGATCTGGCCGCGCTCGCCCGAGTCGGTATCGATCGACTCGATGACGAGCGCGCGTGCGATCGTGCTGGCCTGGCTCCACTCGTCGGCGTCGACTGTCCCGTCGATCGTGGGTGGCGAGCTCAGCCGCTTGGCGTCGATGGTATCCGGCCCGCTTCTCAGGGGAAATTCCTGGGCTTGAGCCACCCCTAACACAAGAAAAATGCTAGCCAGCAGAGCAAATTTAATACAGCGCACGCGTCCTTGTACCGGAACAACGCGGCAAAGTACACCCGAAAGTCCGATATTCGACCCTCGAAAGTAGTTCTCAGGGTGCAGTCTTCAGTTGGCAGGGTGGAGGGATAGGTACCAGGTACGCGGTACAGGGTACAGGCTATGAGGGTCAAACCCGAACTAACCCGAACTAACCCGAACCAACCCGAACGAATCCGGCCCAGTCCGAACCGGAATAAGCAGGATTTGGACCGAGACGTGCAACTTAGACCGAATATAATAGGTTGGAACTAAAGCCGATATGCTGAACATCCTGCCTGTGATCATGCTCCTGCTCGTGCAGGGTTTCGGAGACGTCGATTCGACGTCCCGCCACCAGCAGGCGCTGCTCGACCTAGCCCAGAAGGTCGGAGCGGTTCAGACCATCGAAGAGCTCGAGGATCTCCTCAGCGAGGCGCCAGGGCTGGACGCCCACCAGATCGCCTCGTGGCTGGGCGCCTTCTACGCGCTCAGCGCGGAGACCAACTCCACCCCCGAACTGCCAGAAGAAGAGGTAGCAGGCTGTCGGATAGCAGCGGCATCGGACGAGCCTCTTCTCGAATACGGCTTCCTCTCATCGGCCCGCACGCGCGACGGCCCGTCTCTCTAAGTCATCGACCCGCTCCCGCCGGAACAGGCGCGAGTGCGCCTCGTCCCTGTACACCGACTTAGCAAAGAGAACCAACCCATGATTGAACATTTAAGAAAGCTCTTCGATCAGAGCGAAAAAGAGGTCAAGGCGATCGAGCCGATCGCCGAAGAGATCAACGGCCTAGAGGCGGAGATCGCGCTGTATTCAGACGAGGATTTCCGCAAGCAGACCGACGTGCTGAAAGCCAGATTGGCAGACGGTGAGTCGCTCGAGGACATTCTGCCGACGGCGTTCGCCCTCGTACGTGAGATCAGCAAACGAAAGCTGAGAATGAGGCACTTCGACGTGCAGCTGATCGGTGGTGTCGTGCTCCATGAGGGCCGAATCGCCGAGATGAAAACCGGCGAGGGAAAGACGGTCGTCGCGGCCCTGCCCCTTTACCTTAACGCGTTGACCGGCAAAGGTGCGCACCTCGTTACCGTGAACGACTACCTCGCACGCCGTGACGCGGTTTGGATGGGCCCGATCTACCACACGTTAGGTCAGTCGGTGGGGGTCGTCCAAGGTCAGAGTGCGGACTCGGACGAACTGGGCGGCAGCTACATTTATGACCCGGAGTTCGTGCACGATGACCCGCGATACCTGCACCTGCGGCCCTGCACTCGGCGCGAGGCGTACTTGCAGGACATCACTTACGGCACGAACCACGAATTCGGCTTCGACTACCTGCGAGACAACATGGCGTTCTCGGTCGAGGACCTGTCGATGCGTGAATTGAACTTCGCGCTGATCGACGAGGTCGACTCGATCTTGATCGACGAGGCCCGTACGCCGCACATCATCAGCGGACCGTCGGCTGAGGACGTGTCGATTTATAACCAGGTGGACAAGATCGTCCGGACGTTGAAAGGGGGCACGACAGACCAGGTCGAAGAAGAAGGCGTTCACTTCGTGTCCGACAAGAAGAGCCATTCCTCAACTTTGACTGAAGAGGGCATGGACATCGTCGAGGAGAGAATGGAGATCGGCAACATGGCTGAGGACCCTCGGCTCATGCACCATATGAACGCTTCGGTGAAAGCGTACGGACTCTTCGAAAAGAACGTCGACTACGTCGTTCGCAACAACGAGGTGGTCATCGTAGACGAGAACACCGGTCGCCTCATGTTCGGTCGCCGATACTCGGACGGTCTGCACCAGGCGCTCGAGGCGAAAGAAAGAGTGCCGGTCAAGCGTGAGAGTCAGACGGTCGCCGTCATTACCTTCCAGAACCTGTTCCGGATGTACAACAAGCTTTCCGGCATGACCGGAACTGCCAAGACCGAGGAAGACGAGTTCCGCAAGATCTACGGCCTCGACGTGGTCGTCGTGCCGACTCACCAGCCGATGATTCGCATAGACCAGCAGGACACGGTGTACAAGTCGCTGGACGTCAAGTTCCGTGGGATCGCCAGGGAGATTCTGCGACTGTATACAAGACAACAGCCGGTGCTCGTCGGCACGCGGTCCATCGACATGTCTGAGAAGGTGTCGGGGAGGCTGACGCCCGAATTGCTGCAGAAGTTGATCCTGACCGACATGCTCGCCGACGCTATTGATGCCCTGACTAAGGCCCGCGATAACATGGATACGGTCTACGGTCCCTGCGCTGAAAGTCGTGAGGAAATGAATGCACTGACGGGAGAGGGGAAATTGGTAAAGATCCTCGATTTTGTGGAAGGCTGATACCATGACAGATTATCTTCTGTTTCGCCTCTATGGCCCGATGGCCGCATGGGGGGATATCGCCGTGGGTGAATTCAGGCCGACGTTTGGCCATCCGTCCAAATCTGCTGTTCTAGGAATGGTGGCTGCTGCGCTCGGCATTCGCCGAGATGAAGAAACATCCCAGCAAGCTATAGCGAGCGGATACGCGCTGGCAGTTCGAGTGGAGGTTCCAGGTACGCCACTCCGTGACTATCACACGGTGCAGGTTCCCCCTGCTTCTACTAGTCGGGTATTTGCGACACGGAAAGATGAGTTGGCCACGCAAAGGGAGAATCTGGGAACGATTTTATCCAGTCGAGATTACCGGTGCGACGCTGTCTACACCGTATGTCTGTGGCCCACCACAGCTTCTTTGCCACAGTCGCTCCCGCAGCTTGCAGCTGCATTGGCTAACCCTGTTTTCACTTTATACCTTGGTCGTAAGTCGTGTCCAATGGCATTGCCGCTTCAAGCGCAGGTTGTCGAAGCGAGCAATCTTCGGGAGGCCTTCCGAAATGCTCGTTTCCATGATGCACAATTTCTTGAGGGCTTGAGCCGTCCAGGTTCCGTAGAAGTGTATTGGGAGGGTGATGAAGCTAGCGGTTTCCAGACTGTACATACTATCGAACGGCGCGATGCTTTTACAAGTAGACGCCGGTGGCAATTTACAGTCCGAACAGAGAGATATGCTACGGAGACAGCGCTTGAGAAACAGGAGGGATGAACGATGTACATGAGCAGAATACAGTTGCGTCCCGGTGCCGCCAATTCACCAGCGTTCTGGCGTTTGCTGTACGACGGCTACCATGTCCATCGGCAGCTCTGGACCTTGTTTGCGGGTTTGGACAGTCAGAGCCGGGGGTTTCTTTACCGCCAGGAGCAACGAAATACTGGGTTAATGTTTTTCACAGTATCTGACAAGGAACCCCGTGATGAGAGAGGATTGTGGCACATTGAGACCAAGCGGTATGAGCCCAAGATATGGACCGGACAGCGTTTGGGCTTCCTGCTGCGCGTGAACCCAGTGCGGAGCAAGAGAGATGCCTCCCGTAAGCAACACCGTCACGATCTGGTGATGGAGGCTAAGAGGTCCCTAAAACAAGAGGGGAAGTGGGAAAAGGGCAGACCTCCTGAGCAGGAGATTATCCAGCGAGAAGGATTTGCCTGGCTGACATCCCGTAGCTCCAAGAATGGGTTTTCCGTCAACGAAAACGAGGTCAGAGTAGACGGATACCGACAACATCGATGGTACAAACCCAGAGGCGGCCACCAAGTGCGGTTCAGTACGGTGGAGATCACCGGGCGGCTTACAGTTATTGACCCGGAGCTATTCAAGGAGGTGCTCTTGAGAGGCATCGGCCATGCTAAGGGCTTTGGCTGTGGATTATTGATGGTCCGTCCAATATGAGTATGCTTCCACCGTTAAAACCGATTCCAATGAAGGATCGTCTTTCTCTCCTGTTTGTGGAGAAAGGGAACATAGATGTACTTGACGGGGCATTCGTAGTCGTCGACACGGACGGGGTGCGTACTCACATTCCCGTGGGGAGTGTAGCTTGCCTGATGCTTGAGCCGGGGACAAGACTTTCTCATGCAGCTGCGGCCCTTGCGGCGCGCGTAGGGTGTCTCTTGGTTTGGGTTGGTGAGGCGGGAGTTCGCTTGTACACCGCAGGACAGCCAGGCGGAGCCCGCGCTGATCGATTGCTTTATCAAGCCAGGCTCGCTTTGGATGATGAAGCACGTCTCAAAGTGGTGCGAAAAATGTACCTTATGCGTTTCAAGGAGGAGGCACCTGCTCGTCGCAGTGTAGAACAATTGCGCGGGATTGAAGGAGCACGGGTCAAAAAGATGTATGAACTGATAGCCCAGCGCCACCGTGTCCCATGGAGAAGGCGAAAATACGATTACAACGACTGGGAAAGTGGGGACCTGGCAAACCGTTGCTTGAGTGCAGCCACTGCATGTCTCTATGGCATCACTGAGGCGGCGATCCTAGCTGCAGGCTATGCTCCCGCCTTGGGTTTCATTCATACAGGGAAACCACTCTCGTTTGTCTACGATATTGCTGATCTGTTCAAGTTCGACACGGTGGTACCTGTGGCTTTCCGTATTGCTGCGCAGGAGTCTTCGAAGCCGGAGATGGCTGTGCGCCATGCCTGTCGTGATGCTTTTCGCCAAACCAAGCTGTTGGCAAGAATCATTCCTACTATCGAAGAGATCTTGGCTGCGGGTGAGATATCAATTCCTGCTGCTCACGTGGAGGCGGTAGACCCTGCCATTCCAAACCCCGAGAGTTTTTCCGATGTTGGTCATCGTTCTTGAGAACTCCCCTCCACGGTTGCGTGGGCGGCTAGCAATTTGGCTTCTCGAAATACGCGCAGGTGTGTACGTTGGCAAGGTTTCTGCAAGGATACGGGAAATGATTTGGGAGCAGGTGGTGATGGGGCTGGAGGACGGCAATGCTGTCATGGTTTGGCAAACAAATACTGAGGCGGGATATGATTTTCTGACGTTTGGTAAGAATCGCCGCATCCCGAAGGAAATGGACGGGGTAAAACTGATTTCATTCCTACCTCCCGTTCAAAATGAGGAGCCCCCTGTACAACCGAAATAACAGAGTTGAGCAGCATTGCCTCATACCCTGCCGCTTTGACCGAGAA
>JADFMN010000016.1:0-588 GCA_022563855.1 Armatimonadota bacterium | reverse complement strand
AGGTACGGCAAGAGTGTTCCCCGCATGCGCGGGGATGAACCGTAAGGACCGTCGAGGAACGTGATCTGAGTGATCGTGTTCCCCGCATGCGCGGGGATGAACCGAATATAGAATAGAGCCATACTTTAAATAGTAATGTGTTCCCCGCATGCGCGGGGATGAACCGGTCATTCCGAAATGCCGACCCATTCCCAAAAGAGTGTTCCCCGCATGCGCGGGGATGAACCGTCTCTGATGATCCTTGCCTTACAATCCCTTATAGTGTTCCCCGCATGCGCGGGGATGAACCGCCGCGCACACGGTACAGTGTTACAGGGCGCCCGTGTTCCCCGCATGCGCGGGGATGAACCGACAGTAATCATCCACGGTCGGCCGGTGACTCTGTGTTCCCCGCATGCGCGGGGATGAACCGCTAATAGGAGCCGGGAGATCAAGAACATGAAAGTGTTCCCCGCATACGCGGGGATGAACCGGTGATGCGCGTCCATCCGGGTACACCTCCAGCAGTGTTCCCCGCATACGCGGGGATGAACCGGCCGAAGGGGGCACACCATGAGTAAAGCACTCGTGTTCCCCGCATACGCGGGG
>JADFMN010000015.1 GCA_022563855.1 Armatimonadota bacterium | reverse complement strand
GACCGGATCTGCGCGAACTTCGACCCCTCGCACCTCTGGTGGCAGGGCGCCGACCCGATCCAGGCCGTGCGGCAGCTCGGAGAAGAGGGCGCGATCTCGCACGTCCACGCGAAGGACGCCCGCACCGACCCGCGCAACTCCGCCCTGAACGGGAACCTCGACGCAAAGTCCTACAGCCGGATCGCCGAGCGATCGTGGGTGTTCCGCTCGTGCGGATACGGGCACGGCGTCGACTGGTGGAAGGAGTTCGTCAGCACGCTCCGCACGGTCGGCTACGACCACGTGCTGAGCATCGAGCACGAGGATGGCCTGATGTCGCCGATGGAGGGTCTTCGCAAGGCTCTGGAAGTGCTAAAGCAGGCCGTAATCAGCGAGGACGCGGGCGAGATGTTCTGGGCGAAAGAGTAGCCCGCAGTCCCTCCACGAAATAAGACCGCGAAAGTATATAATCCGCCCGTGCAGCTCGGCTTCGTCATGGATCAGGAAGCGTGCATCGGATGTCACGCGTGTACGGTCGCGTGCAAGGCTGAGAACGGCGTGCCTGTCGGCGACTTTCGCACGATGGTCAAGTACGTCGACGTCGGCAAGTTCCCGAATGTCAAGCGGAACTTTCTCATCCAGCGCTGCAACCACTGCACAGACGCCCCGTGCATCACGATCTGCCCGGTCAACGCGCTCTTCAAGCGCGAGGACGGGATCGTTGACGTAGATCGCGACGTATGCATCGGCTGCCGAGCGTGCATGCAGGCTTGTCCCTACGACGCGATCTACATGAACGAGGACATCAAGGCGATCGAGAAGTGCCACTTCTGCGCGCATCGAGTTGAGAAAGGGATGGAGCCAGCCTGCGTTACCGTGTGCCCGGTCGGCGCGATCATCTCAGGCGATTTCGACGACCCCGAGTCGCCTGTCTCGAAGTTCATGAACGGAAAGGTCACGACTGTCAGGGGTGAAGAGCAGGGAACAGGGCCAAACGTGCGCTACTACGGCGCGGCCGAGGAAGCCCTCAGGCCAGGGAGGGCGAGCCGAGGGAGCACTTTCTTGTGGTCCGAGCGTCCCGACAGAAAGCCGGAGAAGGAGCCTGCCGGATTTGCCGCGGAGGACGCGCACGTCACCTACGGCACCGAGAGCAAGATCGAGTGGGGCTGGCAGGTGGCGGCGTACCTCGTGACCAAGAGCCTCGCGGCGGGCGCTGCGCTGTTCGCACCGTTTGCAGGCGCGCTTGGGCTCTCAGGATTTGCAAGAGATTATCTTCCTGAGGTCGTCGCGCTCTTCTTCACGATGGTCACCATGGCATTGCTCGTTGAAGACCTCGCCAAGCCAGCAAAGTTCTTGAGGATGTTCACTCAGCCGAACTGGAACAGCTGGCTGGTCAAGGGTTCTGTCGTTCTCGGTCTCTTCACTGCGACGGTCGCTGGGTCGATAGTCATGCGGTACTTCGGTGCAGACGGTTTTGCAGACGGCTTGCGAATCGCTTCTGCCGTCATTGCGCTCGCCGTTGCGGGCTACACGGCGATGCTCTTTGCGCAGTGCAAGGGTCGCGATCTGTGGGAGAGCAAATCTCTCTTGCCGCACCTGCTAGCGCTTGCGGCACTGTGCGGATCGGGCATGCTCCTCGTCTTGAGCCCATCGAGCGCGCTGCTCAAAGTTGTCTTCATCGCCTCTGCGATCGTTCACGGTGCAATCGCGCTCTATGAATGGAGGCGGAAGCATGAAACGGACAACGCAAACCAGGCCGCTGCGTTCTTGTCGGTCGTCAGGGCCGGGCCGTTTTTCGCGTTTCGTGACGGTCTGATCGTTAGCGTCGTTCTTGCACCAGCGCTCCTCTTTATCTTCCCCCCCCTAGCGATCGCGGCAGCGGTCGTCGGGCTGTACCTTTACGAACACGCGTACATCCGCGCCGGCCAGTTGCCGCCCCTTTCATAGCCATGTTGGACAAGATGAACGTCACGCCGCTGGAGTCCTTTCCACCCGTCGAGGACTGGGACGACTGGGTGGAGTTCGACGCCGACGCTTGGCCGCGCAAAGTAGAGAAGCGGTACATGCTGATCCCGACGACGTGCTTCAACTGCGAGGCCGCATGCGGGCTCATGGCGTTCGTGGACAAGGAGACGATGGAGATCAGGAGGTTCGACGGCAACCCGCACCATGCAGGGTCGAGAGGGAAGAACTGCGCGAAGGGGCCGGCAACGCTGACGCAGGTGACCGATCCGGGCCGGATACTGTATCCGCTCAAGCGGGTCGGCAAACGCGGAGAAGGCAACTTTGAAAGAACAACTTGGGATGAGGTTTTGGACACTTTTGCCAAGAAGATTCGCGACGCGATCCTGGATAACCGGCACAACGAAGTGATGTACCACGTCGGGCGCCCAGGCGAAGACGGCTCTATGCAGCGCGTCCTCCAGGCATGGGGGCTCGACGCGTACAACAGTCACACGAACGTCTGCTCATCGGGAGCGCGGTTCGGTTACGCGATTTGGAGCGGCTCAGACCGCCCATCGCCGGATCACGAGAACGCGAAGTTCATGCTGATGCTGTCGTCGCACCTCGAGACCGGGCACTACTTCAACCCGCACGCGCAGCGGATTATCAAAGGCAAGAAAGAGGGCGCGAAGCTGTGCGTCATCGACGTCAGGCATTCGAACACGGCGTCGAAGGCCGACTACTGGTTTGCGCCGGTGCCCGGCACCGAGGCGTTCCTAATCCTGGCGATCGTGAACATCGTTCTGCAAGAAGAGTTGTTCGACCGCGAGTTCGTCAAGAGGTGGGTGAACTGGAGCGATTACTTAAGAGCGAAGTGCCCGAACACTGCGCCGGACAACTTCGCTGCGTTCATAGAGGACTTGAAACGACGATATGAGTCCTTCACGCCGGAAGCCGCAGCGGAAGAGTGCGGAGTCGATGCGCAGATGATCCGAGATGTCGCGAGGGAGATCGGCAAAGCGGGAACTGCTCTGTCAACGCACGTTTGGCGCAACACCGCCGCCGGGAATCTAGGCGGCTGGCAAGTGTCCCGATGCCTGCACTTCCTCGTCACGCTGATGGGAGCGGTCGGCACGAAAGGCGGGACGAACCTGAGCGCCGACAACAAGTTCGTTCCGGCGCGCCACACGAAACCGCCCGCACAAAAGCACTGGAACGAGCTGCTCTATCCGCTCGAATATCCGCTGGCGTTCCACGAGCTTTCGTATCTCCTTCCGCACTTTCTGGAGGAAGGCAAAGGCAAGCTGGCCGCGTACTTCACACGCGTTTACAATCCGGTTTGGACCAACCCCGACGGCATGATGTGGGAGAGGATGCTTCTGGACGAATCGAAGGTCGAGCTACACGCCGCCCTCACGCCGACGTGGAACGAAACAGCGCAATATGCGGATTACGTTCTGCCGATGGGCAACGCCGCCGAGCGTCACGATTTGATGAGCCAGGAGACGCACGCCGCAAAGTGGATATCGTTCCGACAACCGGTCATGCGCGTCGCGATGGAGAGGGCGGGTAAGAAGGTCGAGTTCACGTATGAGGCGAACCCAGGCGAAGTGTGGGAAGAGGACGAGTTTTGGTGCGAGCTTTCGTGGCGCATCGACCCGGACGGATCGCTCGGAATCCGCAAGCACTTCGAATCCCCGTACCGCCCAGGTGAGAAGATCACGATCGACGAGTACTACGGATGGATATTCGAGAACTCTGTGCCCGGCCTGCCGGAAAAAGCGAAAGAGCACGGGCTGACCCCGCTGGAGTACATGAGGAAGTTCGGGAGCTTCTTGGTCGAAGATGAATCGTACGGGACGTTCAACGAGCAAGAGTCAGGCGGGCAGATAAAGGGCTTCGCCACGCCGTCGAAAAAACTGGAGCTTTACAGCGAGACGACGGCAGAGTGGGGATGGCCGGAACACGACTTGCCGGGGTACATCCACAGCCACATCCACCAGAGCAAGCTCGACCCAGAGAAGAACGAGGTCGTGCTGATCCCGACTTTCCGGCTGCCAACGTTGATCCACACGCGGAGCGCGAACGCCAAGTGGCTTTACGAACTGTCGAACACGAACCCCGTTTGGATGCACACGTCGCTCGCTGAAAAGTACGGCTTCGAGACGGGCGACCTCATCCGCGTGACCACCGAAATCGGGTACTTCATCAACAAGGTCTGGGTGACGGAGTCGATCCGGCCGGGCATCATCGCCTGCTCGCACCACCTCGGTCGCTGGCGCTTGTCGGACAAAATCGGCGCGGACAAGTGGGCGAGCGTCAAGGTATCGCGAGACGAGATCCGCCCTGGCGTGTTCCGGTTCCGGCGGCTCGAGGACATCGGCGCTTACGAGAGCGCCGACCCGGACACCAAGCGCATCTGGTGGACGGAAGGCGGCGTTCACCAGAACCTCACGTTCCCGGTCCAACCCGACCCGGTCAGCGGCCAGCACTGCTGGCACCAGAAGGTCACGATCAAGAAAGCTGATGCCGATGACCGGTACGGAGACGTGTTCGTCGACACCAACAAGAGCATGGAGGTGTACCGGCGGTGGCTGAGCATGACCCGCCCCGCACCAGGGCCAGGAGGGCTGCGGCGGCCTCTGTGGTTTGCTCGCCACGTCAAGCCGGCAGAAGACACCTACCGGGTTCCGACTGACCCTGTCGGCTCGTTTGAGGCTTCGGTATAATCTGCGGTTGGCGTTCCAGGCTCTTCGGAGGCTATGCATTTGAAGTCGCGCAACAACATTTTCCTGACGATCGTGATCGTCCTTACAGGCCTCTCTATTTGGGGGTTCAAGGAGACCCCATTTTCGTACGGCCTGGACGTTAAGGGTGGAATCCGGCTGATCTACAAGGTCGAGCAGACTGAGGACAGCAAGGAAGCAGGTCGCACGATCGAGCAAGACGTCAAGTCGGCTATCCGGGTGCTGGAACGCCGAGCGGCTTCTGGACTCGGCGTTGTCGAGTCTTCTGTCCGGCGGAAGGGCGTCAACCAGATCACCGTCGAGCTGCCGGGTTTCACTGACGTCGATGAGGCTCGCAAACTGTTGGGCTCGACGGGGCGACTGTACGGGTACTGGGCGAAGAACGTATCCACAAGGACTCAGAGGCGCCGGTACGAGCGATCCGACACAATCACGGTAGAAGGCGCACCTGTTGAGATGTTCATGCGGTCTTCGGGAGGCGATCCGTTCGGCCCTGAGGACCCCGAGTACGAGAAGATGATCGAAGGGTGGGAGGTGATCATTCAAGGGCAAGACCTCAAGAGCGCCGCTCCGCTCGTGAGGGGCAACGGCGGGACAGTTCCCGAGTTCCGGTTCTCAAGCGCGGGCGCGAAGAAGATGGAGGCTTGGACCAGGAAGTACCGCAATCGCGGAGAGAATCTTGCGTTTGTAATCGACAGTGTCGTCTACAGCATCGCACCGATCCGGGAGAATACCATCCTAACGGATCAAGCGTTCATCGACGGGGATTTCGATCCGAAGGCCGTCAAAGCGCTGTGCCAGCTGTTGAACGACGGCGCTTTGGACGTGCTGCTGTCGCCGCTGGCGGAGGAGAAAGTCGACCCGAGCATCGGCTTGAAGGCGCTCGACAAGATCGTAGTCGCAGGCGGGATCAGCTTTGCTGGGATCTGTCTGTTCCTCATCATCTACTACTCTGCGCCAGGCTTCATTGCGATGATCGCGATGATCCTGTACGCGCTCTTCACGATCACTGCGCTCAAGATGCTGCACGCGACGTTTTCGCTGGCGTCGATCGCGGCTCTGATCCTCAGCGTGGGCATGGCCGTCGACGCAAACGTTCTGGTGTTCGAGCGCATCAAGGAGGAGCTGCGCGGCGGTCGGGAGCTGATGTCCGCGGTCGAGCTTGGGTTCAAGCGTGCGCTGACGGCGATCGTCGACTCTAACGCTTGTACGATCCTGACCTGTATCGTCCTGTTCATATTTGGAACGGGACCCGTGATCGGTTTTGCGACGACCCTGATGGTCGGCGTTGCGATTTCGTTCTTCACCGCGTTCACTGTGACGCGGTCTCTGCTCATCGGGTCGCTCAAGATCGGACTGTTCAATGACCCGAAGTTCTTCGCGTTCAAGAGGAACTGGTTTGGTGAGCGGTTGGAAGAAGGCGCGGACAAGAAGCCGCTCGAAATCCTTGGACGCCGCAAGACCTGGTTTATTCTGTCTGGGGTTCTGATCGGGATCGGCGCGCTGTTCGTGATCATGGGCGGCATCAAGCCGAACGTCGAATTCGCAGGCGGAGGGGAGGGCATATTCAGGAACGTAGACAACCTCAGCAAGTCAGAAATTGAGTCGCGACTTGCAACAGCCGGTTATAAGAACTTTAACGTCAAGAGGGGGTCGGGCATAGACCCTGACACCGGAGAGGAATTCGAGCTTGTCTACGTAACTATTCCTGCCGGTGGAGCGCCTGCGAGCGCGGGCACAGGCAGTGCCGCTACTCCCGATGACTCGAGTGATGAACCAGGCGACGACTCTGGCGCGGATACCGCGTCGGATACGTCGGACGGTGAGGCTGCCGTCGACGACTCTGAGACGGAAACCACAGAAGAAACATCAAGCCCGCAGCCAGCCGACGACGACTCTGGGACGGGAATCGCGGAAGAAACAGCAGGTCCGCAGCCAGCCGACGACGATTCTGGGTCGGAAGCCACGTCGGACTCATCGGACGGCGAGGCTACTGACGACGACTCTGAGACGGAAACCACAGAAGAAACATCAAGCCCGCAACTGATCGACGACGACTCTGAGACGGAAACCACGGAAGAAACATCAAGCCTGCAACTGATCGACGAAGACTCGGACGGTGAGACATCTGACGACGACACCTCGGTAATCGCCGCGAGCGCTGAGATTGCGAGCGATAACGCAATGAGTGATGCCCTCGCGGCAGCGATCGGTCTGCCGACGGAGGGCGCCAGCTTCCGAAAGGTCGGACCGACCATTCAGAAAGAGACGGTCACGAATGCGATACTGGCCGTGATCGTCGCTTCGGCTCTCATCGTGCTGTACCTGGCGATCCGCTTCGGCTTTGCACTTGGCGGGCTGAAGAACGGTCTGAAATTCGGTCTGTCCGCGGTTGCAGCGTTGGCGCACGACATCATGTTCGTCCTCGGCTTTGCGGGAATCGTGGGGTACTTGGTCGGTTGGGAGATCAGCTCGCTGTTCATTACGGCGATGCTGACCGTGATCGGATTCTCGGTGCACGACAGCATCGTCATCTTTGACCGCATCCGAGAGAACCTCAGGCGGCCTCACAAGGGCCAGTCGTTCGAGCACCTCATCAACAAGTCGATCACCCAGTCTGTCGCCCGCTCGATCAATACGTCCGTAACCGCGTTCGTGCCACTCATGGTGCTCGTCATCTGGGGCACATCGACGCCCGAGCTGAAGTTCATGTGTCTCACGATGGCGGCTGGAATCGCCGTTGGTACTTACTCTTCGATCTTCAACGCCTCGCCTATCCTCTGGCTTTGGAATAGAGCCACGATGAAGCGCCAGGGCGAGAAGGCTGGGCTGATGTTAGAGGCCGAGCGCGAGGCGAAACTGCGTGCCAAGCAGGTCTTGGAAGCCGACTCGCGCTCCTACAAGACCGAATCAGGCCAAACGTACGGCCAGATCAAGCGGCGACGAGGCACGGAAGGCGAACAGAAGCTAGACGATGACGACAAGTAGCAGCGAGCTATCGGTCGAAGCCTGCCTTGAGGCCACGCTGGGCGATCTCAATCGCCTTCAGGCAGGCTCGCGCCTTGTTCACGCACTCGTCGTACTCGTTTGCAGGCACTGAATCGGCCACGATCCCGGCGCCTGCCTGGACGTACGCCCGACCGCCTTTGATCAGTATCGTGCGGATCGCGATCGCGAGATCGATGTCGCCGGACGCGCTCATGTAGCCGACCGCTCCGGCGTACAGCCCACGACGAGTCGATTCAAGCTCATCGATGATCTGCATCGCCCGTACTTTCGGCGCGCCGCTGACAGTCCCAGCAGGGAAGCACGCACGAATAAGCTCGACAGAATCGACATCCGGCTTGAGTTCGCCGACGACGCTGCTGACGATGTGCATGACGTGGCTGTACCGCTCGATCGTCATCAGGTCTTGTACTTCGACCGAGCCGTACTCGCACACTTTGCCCAAGTCGTTTCTTCCAAGATCGACGAGCATGATGTGTTCAGCCCGCTCCTTTTCGTCTGAGAGCAGGTCTTCTCCTAGGCGCTTGTCCTCGCCGACGGTGGCTCCCCTAGGCCTCGTGCCAGCGATCGGTCGGACTCTGGCCTGGTTCCCGTCGAGGCCGACGAGAATCTCGGGCGAGGCGCCGACGATGTCCATGTCTTCGAATCGAAGGTAGAACGTGTATGGCGAAGGGTTGAGCGACCGCAACGCCCGGTAGACGGTCAGCCCGTGCGCGTCGAGCCGAGTTTCGAAACGCAAAGACGGCACGGCTTGAATGCAGTCCCCCTGATTCACGTATTCGATGATGCGGCTGACGTTCGACTCAAACTCCGGGCGTGTGATGTTGCAGGTCACCTCTTGCGGCTCTCCGAGCAGCGATGGCAGCTCCGGGAGAGGGCCTTGCATGAGCAGCTGCAGTCGCTCGATCTCTGCCTTCGCGACGTCGTAGCCGTCCGGCGTTCCGTCGGCGAGCACGACGATCCGAACGTGGTTTTTCGCGTGGTCGAACACGACCATGCCGTCGGCGATCATCATCGCGACGTCGTCAACGTCCAAGTCGTCTTCGGTACTGTCGGGCAAATCTTCGATGCGCCGAGCGTAGTCATAGCCGATCATCCCTACGGCTCCGCCGCAGAACTTCGGCAGATCGTGCAACAGCTCGCTCCGAATCGGCCTTATCTCGGCCTGGATGATCCGCAAGGGGTCGTCGCCGTCTTCGAGCGTGATCGATGTAATTCGTCCGCGCTCGAATCTTCGCACGGCTTGGCCTTTGCACCGAATGACCAGTCGCGGGCGAACCCCGATGATGCTGTAGCGCGCAAGGCTTTCGCCACCGGTGACGCTCTCTAGCAAGAAGCTGTGGGTCTCGCCCTGCGCCAGTTTCCAGTAGGTGCTGAGCGGGGTTTCCATATCGGCGAGAACGTCGACATAGATCGGGATCGGCCCGCCTCCGCGTGCGAGTTCAACGTACTCCTCACGGGAGGGGGTGAGCATCGCACCGATTATGGCGGACGATCCTGCGAATTGCCGCTATTGATCATGTTATAGAGGATGCAGGATTAATTTAGCAAGAAATGAATCCAATTTCAACGTCTCACTGCCCGACATTTGAAGCGCTGCCACGACGGTGCAGCTTGACGGAAGCCCTCGGCAAAGTGCATAATGTCCTTGCGTGCGACGAACTCCGACTATTTAAGTTTGGGCAAGACCAAACGATTCGGGTCGAAGCGCGCAATTGTATCCACGGACGGAGACAAAAACATCATGGAAGAAATGGTCGAGAAGCCGGGCTTCTTCGAGCGAGTTTTCGGGCACATCCATCGTCACGACGACGAACTGGACGAAGAAGTCAACCAACTGCCCGCCAAGGGCTACCCCTCTCTCATCCGAGAGCGCTCCACTCACATTACAGTCAGGCGGCAGGTCGTGTCTTTCCAGGACGCGGTCGCAGCGGCCGACGGTCTGAAACGAGGCGAGCAGCAGATACTCAATCTCACGATGGCGCCGCCCGATGTGCGGGACAAAGTCAAGGACTTTATGTGCGGCGTGAACTACACGACAGACGGCACGTGGGAGGAGATCGGCGAGCACATTTTCTTGCTCGCTCCACCATCCGTGTTTGTCGAAGTAGCGCCCGCTTCGCCAAGAATGGAAGCCGAGCTGAACTAGCGGTTTGTTTCTCCAACGGCGCGTGCAAGTGGCCCAAGTGGTCGCATGCGTACGAGTAGCTCAATAAGCGACAATCCTTCTCCCCCTGTACTCCAAGCAGGGGGCTTTTTTCTCCCATGCCACAATAACTCCAGATGCCAGGATTTCGCACCCACACTGGTCGAATTGCGGTTTACCCCGGAGACAACGTCGATACCGATCGAATCATTCCGGCGAGATTTCTGTCTCGCCTAACGCGGACAGGGTACGGCGAGCTGCTGTTCCATGACGTGCGCGGCCCGGACTATCCGCTGGGCAAACCCGATGCAGAGGGCGGTACCGTGCTGGTCGTCGGATCGAACTTTGGTTGTGGATCCTCGCGCGAGCACGCCGTGTGGGCGATCCAACAGGCGGGGTACTGCGTTGTCATATCTAGGTCGAGCGACGATACGCCCGGCTTCAGCGACATCTTTCGGCAAAACTCTGCGAACTGCGGCTTGCTCTTGGTCGAGCTTCCTGCTGACCAGCACGCACTACTCGTGAACGCAGGCTCAGGCACTGAGGTGACGGTGAACCTAGCGGAGCAGAACGTTCAGCTAGGTTCGCACGTGTTGCAGTTTGAAATTGCCGCCGGACTGAAGCAGCAGCTGATATCTGGGCTCGACCTGGTAGGCTCAACGATGCAGCACGCGGACAAGATCGCCGAATTTGAGCGAAGATCTGAAACGTTCAGCCCGAGTGCTGATACCGAATCCGGCGCATAGGCGTCTAATGTGAGGAACAACGAGGAAAGTCTACGATGCTCACCGTAATTTTGATTCTGGCCATGCGGATTTCGCCAGTCGACGCAACTCCAGTCCTCACTGCGAACCAAATCAGTCAAAGCCAGGATAAAGATCAAGACCAGGAGCCCCGGTTCAACGTGCGCCGCACGCACCAGCTCAAGGACCTCCAAAAAGAGGAGATCAAGCTAGGGCCGAAGCTCGAGCACAAACTAAAGATTTGGGTCATGGACACCGAGCTGAAGCGGCAAGAGGGGATGATGTTCCTGGAGTTGCAGGACGTCAGCGAGAAGCAAGGGATGATCTTCGTCTTTCGGCGCGAATACCCGTTGAGCTTTTGGATGATGAACACGTTGATCGCGCTTGACATCGCATACCTGGATGAGGACGGCGTCATCGTCAAGATCTATACGATGAAACCGCTCGATACCGTCACGGACTACGGCAGCGGCAAGTACGCGAAGTACGCCTTAGAGGTTCGTGCCGGACTGTTCAAGAAGCTGAAAGTCGAGGTTGGCCAGAAGATCGAGATTCCGGACACGGTCAAGGCGAAGGGCTGATGCGCTCAGTCGCTTTCGTTTGACCGAGGCTTCATCGTCGGGAACAGAAGCACTTCGCGCAGGCTGTCGGCTCCGGTGAGAAGCATCGCCAGACGGTCTATTCCGATCCCGCACCCACCGGTCGGTGGCATGCCGCCTTCGAGCGCGTAGATGAAATCCTCATCCATCGGATGCGCTTCTTCGTCGCCGCGGTCTCTCTCTCCGACCTGTTGCTCAAACCGCTCGCGCTGGTCGATCGGATCGTTGATCTCGCTGAACGCGTTGCAGATCTCGCGGCCGCGGATGAACCCCTCGAACCGTCTTGTAAAGCCCGGCCTGTTCGGGTCTTTCTTTGCTAGAGGGGAGGTCTCGATCGGGTAGCCGATCACGAAGGTCGGCTCTTGAAGGTTCGGCTCGACGAACACTTCGAGCAGCTTTTCGATCAGTCCGCCGAGGTGGTACTCGTCCTCGACCGCGATGCGCCGGTCGGTGTCGGGGTATGTGACTCCCTTTGTCTTGAAAGCACTCTTAGCGGATTCGATGTTGCTCAAATCCTCGGCGGTCAGTCCGGAGTACCGCTCGATCTCCTCGAGCAAGTCAACGCGCTTCCACGGCTTGCTGAAGTCTATGCCCTGCACGGTCGTCGATCCGAAAGCTTCGTTTCCAACAAAGCGAAACATCTCCTCAACGAGCGCCATCACGTCCTCAAGATTCGCGTACGCCTCGTAAAACTCCAGCATCGTGAACTCGGGGCTGTGGCGGCTGCTGACGCCCTCGTTTCTGAAAACGCGACCGATTTCGTACACCTTCGGCACGTCGCCGCAGATGATCCGCTTGAGATACAGCTCCAGCGAGATGCGGAGCTTAACGTCCAGGTCGTAAGCGTTGTAGTGCGTCGAAAACGTCCTCGCGGCAGCGCCGCCTGCCTCTATCTGCAGCATCGGCGTTTCGACTTCGAGGTAGCCCCGGCCGTCGAAGAAGTTGCGGACGGCGGAGACGATGCGCGAACGGTCGAGCAGCATCTTTCGCGCCTCCGGATTGCACACGAGGTCGAGGTGCCGGTGCCGGTACCGCTCCTGCACGTCTTGCAGGCCGTACCAGTGCTGGCCGTCCTTCTCCTTGCCGAGAGGCAAGCTCTGTAGCGACTTGCTCAGCGGGGTGAGCGTGCGGACGTGGATCGACTTTTCGCCGGTGCGCGTGACGAACAGCTCGCCGGTCACGCCGAGGTGGTCGCCGACGTCGAGCAGTTTGAACACCGCCCACGCGTTTTCGCCCAGGTCGTCCTTCTTGAAGTAGCCCTGAATCTGCCCGTCGCCATCCGAGAGATGAGCGAACGCCGCCTTGCCCATCATGCGCATCGAGACGATCCGTCCCGCGAAGCTGACCGCTTTGCCCTCTTCGAATTGACTGATCAGCTCGTTCGCCGAACAGTCGACGTCGAACCGCTCGACGGAGAACGGATCGGCCCCAAGCTCGCGCAGCTTTGCGAGCTTCTCCAGCTTCACTTCACGTATCGGCCTGCCGTCGTCCATTCAGCGCAGATTGTACTTGAGTCTGGGCGTGGCCTATGTGCCGGTTAGTGACGCCTCTTTCACACCGTCGTCCCGAAGATCGACCAGGTCCGGATCCCAGTGGAACACGTCCCAGTCGGGGTCGAACCACACGCTTTCGACCTTCTTGGCGACTGGGAATTTCAGGGCCAGGTGATCCTGGCGCATATCGACCGGCCACCTCTTCTTCGTGCCGTCGGTGAACACGGCTTCTAATTCTGTGACAAAGCGGTACGGCTGCTCTCCCTGCTGGTCGATGTCAACGACGAGTGTGTTGCCTTCTTGATGCCATCCGACATCCCATCTCGGCGCTCCCGGTCGTTCGAACCACTGGTCATAGAACCACGCGAGATCGACGCCCGCGGACTCGCCGATCAGTTCGAACATCTTCTCGGAATTGATGCGTTGCCAGGCGTACTCCTTCTGCAGTTGATGAAAGGCGTTCTTTAGCTTTTCGGTCCCGATGACTTGTTCGAGCTGGTGGTAAATCTGGAAGCCCTTGCCGTCTGAAAACCCGTGGGCTTGCCTCCCGGTCAACCTGGCCAGCGGCGGGTCGTAACCGCCTCTCATCGTTTGGAGCGCTCCGCGACCGCTTTGCTCAGGGATGTAGCCGGGGTATCCGGTCTTCCTGTATCTCACTGCCAAAGCCGGCCCATCGATAGCTTCGACCGCCTTGAGCGATCCAAACTGCGCCATCGCCTCGGTGACCATGTACTTGCCCGTCTCTCCGGCTTGTTTAACCTGGTGTCCCCACCAAGAATGCCCGAGTTCGTGTCCGATGAACGCGAGATTCGGCCCGGCGCCATCGCCATCGATAAAATTAGGAACGGCCAGGAGGAACCCCTCTAGAGCGGCGCCACCGAATCCTGCGACTGTGTCTGCGATGGGATCAACCTCAACAATGGCCATTTCGCTGAATGGGTACGGCCCGAACCACTCTTCAAGTTCGTCGGCAACGTCACGAAGCATTTGAACAGCCTTCTCGGTAAAGGGGCGCTCTTTGAAGAGATAGAGCGCGACCGGCAGTTTGCCCGAGTCGTCCCTGTACACTTTGTAAGGTCCGGCGACGAACGACAGCGTCGCCGCAGCCGGGCTGTCGAACGTGTATACCGTTCGGCTGTCAGTCTCTTCCGTCTTGACCAATCTGCCCGTCGCCTTGACAACCTCGCCCTTAGGAACGCTTACCGTAATAGTCGACGAGACGACACGGCCGCCGGTCGATGGGTACCAGTCAGTATTTGAACCGCTGGCAAAGCTGCCGCCCTTGGCGATCATATAAACGAATCCCGTGGCTTTGACCGTCGTGTAACGGGCTGTGATTCTATTGTCAACTTTGGGGTCGACCTTGATGTACCGGACTACTTTGTTTCCCATGACTCCCTCAGCCTCTTCAGTTCTGGTCGGTTCGACTGGTTCGCCGTTGAGGAGCAATTCGGGGACTCCCATCTGTTCGCCAAGGCTGATCGGCATCTCTGGCGATGAAAGCGTGCCCGACGGGACGAGTACGACTGAGTCCACCGTCATTTGTTGCTGTTCAGGTTTTAGGAAAACGCTGATGTCGTAGTGCATAACCCTGGCGGCAGTGGTCGTCAGCACGGTGTTGAGAACGATCGCTAGCATGATGAACCAGAATACGCCAAAGTCTCGATCAAACTTGACTCCCCGAAAAACTGGCGACCGGACGCGCGTACGGCCGGCGTCGTTCGACAAGCTGCCGATCCCCGGCGAGTTGCCAATCGTTTGAACCCAGGCCCGGTTCACCGGGACGTTCTGCTAGTCCTTGACAATAGGCCTGTGCTGGCACCATAATATCCAGTTGGCGCACTTGGTGTGCGTCGCTGAGGGTCTCGACCCTCAAAGGAGGCACGCTTTCGGTGATGACGAGGTGATACAACAGTACGCTCGAACGACCAGTCTGCGAGCCCCCTGTGTGAATGACACAGGGGTTTCTTGTTGAGAGGCCGTCGAAATCGCCAAGAGCGCGCGACCTGCGGAACGAATGCCAACTGTAAATCAGCTTGTTAGAAAAGGCCGAAAGATTCAGACGGTGAAATCAAAGTCACCGGCTCTGAAGCGCAATCCGTTTCGTCGCGGCGTCTGCACGATCGTTAGAACGGCGACGCCGAAGAAGCCGAACTCGGCCATGAGAAAGGTTGCTCGCGTTCGCCTTACGAACGGGATCGAAATCACCGCGTACATTCCAGGAGTTGGCCACAATTTGCAAGAGCACTCAGTCGTGCTGGTGCGAGGAGGCCGCGTCAAAGACTTGCCCGGCGTGCGCTACCACGTCGTCCGGGGCACGCAGCAAACGTCTGGGGTTGCCGTGCGATCGAACAGCCGCAGCAAGTACGGCGTGAAGAAACCGAAGAAGGGGGCTTCGCGATAGCCACGAACTGACATGCCGAGAAAAGGTCCGATCCCGCCGAGGAAAATAACCCCCGATCCGATTTACGGCTCGGAGATGCTCCAGCGGTTCATCAATCGCCTGATGCTCGACGGCAAGAAGATCATGGCGGAGAAAATCGTTTACACATCGCTCAAGAGTGCAGCTGAGCAGCTTGAGAAAGAGCCGCTTGAAGTGTTCGATCAAGCCGTGCAGAACATCCTGCCGACAGTCGAGGTTCGTCCGCGGCGCGTTGGCGGCCAGACTTACCAGGTTCCGATGGACGTCCGACCGCTGCGCAGGCGGACGCTTGCGCTGCGCTGGCTGGTTCAGAACACGAGGAAAAGGTCGGGCAGAACGATGATAGAGAAGCTCACGGAGGAGCTCAAGGACGCGTACAACGGGACAGGCGGCGCGGTGAAGAAGAAGGAAGACACCCATCGCATGGCCGAAGCGAACAAGGCGTTCAGCCACTATCGGTTTTAGAGATAGTACTCATGGCTAGATCGCACCCGATTGAATTGGTACGCAACATCGGCATCGCAGCTCACATCGATGCCGGCAAGACGACCACGACCGAGCGGATCC
This sequence comes from Armatimonadota bacterium, assembly GCA_022563855.1. Taxonomy (NCBI): domain Bacteria; kingdom Bacillati; phylum Armatimonadota; species Armatimonadota bacterium. Next base: position 22,989 of record JADFMN010000015.1, on the reverse strand, counting down.
TCTACTACACCGGTAAGACGCACAAGATGGGAGAGGTTCATGACGGCGCGGCCACCATGGACTGGATGGAGCAGGAGCAGGAGCGCGGAATCACGATCACTGCTGCAGCTACGTCGGCTTTCTGGTCCGGGTCGAACAACGACAAGAAAGAGCACAAGATCAATATCATCGATACGCCGGGGCACGTCGATTTCACGGTCGAGGTCGAGCGGTCGCTGCGCGTTCTGGACGGTGCGGTCGCCGTGTTCTGCGCGGTCGGCGGCGTCCAGCCACAGTCTGAGACCGTTTGGAGACAGGCGAACAGGTACAAGGTGCCCCGGATCGTTTTCGTGAACAAGATGGATCGTCTCGGCGCGGACTTCTTCGACGTGCTCGACAAGGTCAAGGAGCGGTTGGGGGCGAACATAGCGCCATTGCAGATTCCTGTCGGCGTAGAGTCGACATACCGGGGCTTTGTCGATCTCGTGACGATGAAGGCGTCGCTGTACGACCCAGAGGACATGACCGGAAAGTCGTTCCACACGGAGGACTGCCCGGAAGATCTGAAGGCGAAGGCCGCCGAGTATCGCGAAAAGATGATGTACGCCATCTCGGAGTTCGACGAGTCGATCATGGAGCGATTCCTTGGTGGGGAAGAGATCTCCGAAGCGGACATTCGAGACGCGCTGCGGAGGGGGACGATCGCGAACAAGCTTGTTCCCGCCCTGTGCGGATCAGCGTTCAAGAACAAAGGCATTCAGGCCGTATGCGACGCCGTGATCGACTACCTGCCTTCGCCGCTCGACATGCCGGCGATCAGGGGCGTTCACCCTGGCAGCGAAGAAGAGATAACGCGAAAGGCTGACGACGAGGAGTCGTTCAGCGGGCTCGCGTTCAAGGTCATGACGGACAAGTACGTCGGGCGGCTGATCTTCGTCAGGGTGTACTCGGGCACGCTGAAGAAAGGCACGCACGTATCCGTCACGTACCGGGATCCGTACACGAACGACTTGAGAACTCGCAAGGAGCGGGTCGGTCGGATATTGGAGATGCACGCCAACGACCGCGAAGACCTGAACGAAGTGTACGCCGGCGAGATCGTCGGCGTCATCGGCCTGAACGACGTCAAGACCGGCTACACGGTATGCGACGTAGGCCATCCGATCGTCCTGGAGAGCATTCGATTCCCCGAGCCGGTGATCCAGATCGCCATTGAGCCGAAGAGCCGTGCAGACCAAGAGAAGCTGGGTACCGCATTGCAGCGGCTTGCTGAAGAGGATCCGACCTTCCGGGTGACCACGGATCAAGACAGCGGCCAGACGATCATCAGCGGCATGGGCGAACTGCACCTCGAGATCATCGTCGACCGGCTCAACCGAGAGTTCTCGGTGCAGGCCAACCAGGGCAAGCCCCAAGTGGCGTATCGCGAGACGGTCACCAAGGAGGCGCGAGCCGAGGGCAGGTTCGTCCGGCAGACTGGCGGATCAGGCCAGTATGGCCACTGCGTAATAGACATCGCACCGCTTCCAGTAGGCAAGGGGTTCGAATTCGTGAACAAGACCGTGGGCGGCTCTATCCCCAAGGAGTACGTTCCTGCGGTTGAAAAGGGCATCCGAGAGGGGCTGCTTTCTGGAGTAATCGCTGGGTATCCAGTCGTGGACTTGAAGGTTACGGTTGTGGATGGCTCCTATCACGAAGTAGACTCAAACGAGAATGCGTTCAAGCAGGCGGGCGTCCTGGCGTTTCGCGAGGCGATGAAGAAAGCCAAGCCGGTGCTGAAGGAGCCTATCATGCATGTTGAGATCACGACACCGGAGAACTTCGTAGGAGACGTGGTCGGCGATCTGAACAGCAGGCGAGGACGCATTGAGGGAATGGAGGCGGGCCTGGGCAGCGTCAGCATCGTGAACGCGCACGTCCCGCTGTCGGAGATGTTCGGCTATGTCACGGCCCTGCGTTCGATAACGCAAGGCAGGGCGACGCCGAACGTGACGCCGTCCCATTACGAGGAAGTACCGAAGAGTATTGCGACAGAGATCATGGAGAAGGCGCAGGGAAGCGCATAACTGAGGAAAACACGAAGTCATGGCACGAGAGAAGTTCATTCGAACGAAACCACACGTCAACATTGGCACGATTGGTCACGTGGACCACGGCAAGACAACCTTGACCGTTGCGATCACCGCAGTGCTCGCAGAGAAGGGTCTTGCTACGGCTGCTAAGTACGATGAGATTGATAACGCTCCCGAGGAAAAGGCGCGCGGCATTACGATCAATATCTCGCACCAGGAGTACGAGACCGAGAAGCGCCACTACGCGCACGTCGACTGCCCTGGGCACGCCGATTTCATCAAGAACATGATCACAGGCGCGGCTCAGATGGACGGTGCTATCTTGGTCGTGTCAGCCGCCGATGGGCCGATGCCGCAAACTCGCGAGCACATCTTGCTGGCGCGCCAGGTCGGTGTACCGCACATCGTGGTCTACATCAACAAGACTGACCAAGTAGACGACGACGAGCTGATCGAGCTCGTCGAGATGGAGATCCGTGAGCTTCTGACCCAGTACGGGTTCCCCGGCGACGACACGCCGATCATCAAAGGAACCGCCCTCAAGGTTATGCGGATGGCGGAGGCCGGCAGCATGGACATGGAAGACGAGGAGGTCAAGAAGATCCTTGAGTTGATGGACGCCTGCGACACTTTCATTCCTGAACCGGTTCGCGAGACCGACAAGCCGTTCTTGTGCGCCGTGGAAGACGTGTTCACGATCACCGGACGCGGCACGGTCGCTACCGGCCGTGTCGAACGCGGAACGCTCAAGATCAACACGGAAGTTGAAATCGTCGGCCTGCGCGACGAGCCGATGAAGACGGTTTGCACCGGTATCGAGATGTTCCGCAAGCTGCTCGATGACTGTCAGGCTGGCGACAACGTAGGACTGCTTCTTCGTGGAGTAGACCGAAACGAAGTCGAGCGTGGCATGGTTATCGCGGCGCCGAAGTCGATTACCCCTCACACGAAGTTCGATGCTGAGGTCTACGTTCTGTCCAAGGCCGAGGGCGGCCGTCACACGCCTTTCACGACGGGCTACCGGCCCCAGTTCTTCTTCAGGACCACGGACGTCACTGGATCGCTGTCGCTGCCCGAGGGAGTGCAGATGGTGATGCCGGGCGAAAACACGAAGATGAACGTCGAGCTGATAGCTCCGATCGCAATGGAGCACGGATCAAAGTTCGCTATTCGCGAAGGCGGTCGAACGGTCGGAGCTGGAACGATCACGGCGGTGCACGAGTAGAGCGATGATCGAGCCCCAAGGGCTCCCTCTTGAATTAGAAGGCACAGATGGCACAACCACCAACAGTCAGGATTAGGCTCCGAGCGTACGACCACAGGATCTTAGACAGTTCTGTATCTAAGATCGTGGAAACGGTCAAGCGCACGGGCGCCCGGCTGTGCGGACCGATTCCGCTGCCAACGCGGATTCGGAAGTTCTGTGTCATTCGAGGTCCGACCATCGACAAGGAGTCGATGGAGCACTTCGAGATTAGGACGCATAACAGGCTGCTCGATATAAGAGAGCCCACGAACAAGACGATCGACGCGCTGATGCGCTTGGACTTGCCGAGCGGCGTCGACATTGAGATCAAGACGGTCTAGAGAAAGTATGTAAGAGCTTCGAGCAGGTCATAGCAGCGCCCCCGAAACCGTTTCGGGGCAACGCGAACAAGTTCAGCGATGGCCGGCACAGGAAGCAGGAGGTAAACGGTTGCTCCCAGGAATATTAGGCACGAAAGTCGGAATGACCCACGTCTTTACGGAGGACGGGAAGATGATTCCCGTCACCGTAATCGCTGCTGGGCCCGTGTTCGTCACCCAGATCAAGACGCAAGAGACCGACGGCTACAGCGCGGTCCAAGTCGGATTTGCCGCCAAAAGCAGCAAGAACATGACGTGGCCCAAGTTCGGACACCTCAAGAAGGCAGGCGTCGGCACGAATTTGCGCTGGCTGCGCGAGTTCCGGGTCGATGACTCGTCCGGGTTTGAGCTCGGCCAAGAGATCACGGCAGACGTGTTCAGTGAAGGCGACGAAGTCGTAGTCATTGGCATAAGCAAGGGACGCGGTTTTGCCGGCGTCGTCAAGCGCCACGGCTTCAAAGGTCAGCACATGACCCACGGCTATATGGCGAAGCGCAGACCGATGTCCAGCGGCCCAACAGGGCCGGCGCGCGTATTCAAGGGCAAGCGCGGCCCAGGGCGCATGGGCGGCGAGACGGTCAGCCAGAAGAGCCTGCGCATAGTCAAGGTCGATCCAGAGCGCGATCTGGTGCTCGTGAGCGGCAGTGTGCCGGGCAGCAACGGCAGCCTCGTGACGATCAGGAAGGAGGCCAAGTAGAGATGGCGGAAATCGAGATCAAGAACGATCAGGGCAAAGTAGTCGGCAAGCACAAGGTCGCCGAACCGCTTGGCTCGCTGAGTCCGGAGAACAACCTCCTGCACCGCGCGGTCATGGCCGAACAGGCGAACTCGCGGCAGGGAACCCACTCTGGCAAGAGCAGGAGCGATGCGCACGGCGGCGGACGGAAGCCGTATCGCCAAAAGAAGACCGGCAACGCCAGGCAAGGCACGATCCGCGCCCCGCAATACGCAGGCGGTGGCATGGCGTTCGCGATCAAACCCCGAGACCACGGTCACAAGCTGAACAAAAAGGAGCGAAAGCTTGCGACGATCACAGCGCTTTCAACAAGGCTGCAAGCTGGCGACGTCGTTCTCGCGGACAAGATTTCGTTCGGCGAGCCCAAGACAAGGGCTGCCTGCGAACTGTTGAACGCCCACGGGCTGAAGAACTGTCGCCGCGTTCTCGTCGTCGTTGCTGAAAACGATAGCATCGTCACCATGAGCTTTCGGAATCTGCAGAACGTGGTCGTTCGGACCGCGCCGAGCAAAGATGGCAAGGCCAGCTCATTTTCGACGCGCGATCTGTTGGTCGCCCACAAGATTCTGATGAGCAAGGCGGCTCTAGAAAAGACCGAGGAGGTGTGGGTTAAGTGAAAGATCCGCACAACGTGATTATTAAGCCGCACATAACGGAGAAGAGCGTAAGCCTGAGCTACGGCGATCCGCTGGCGACCGACGAAAGCACGGTACAGAGGACGTACACGTTCGTCGTGGCGCGCACTGCCAACAAGATCGAAATCAAGCAGGCGCTGGAGTCGATCTATAACAGCGGTCGAAAGAAGGACGACGTGATCAGTATTCTGTCCGTGCGGACAATGAACGTGCGGGGCAAGATGCGGCGCGTAGGACGCGGCAAGAAAGGCAAGACGCCTGACTTCAAGAAGGCCGTCGTAACCCTCGCGCCAGGCCAGGTCTTAGAGGACTACGGAGTTTAACAATGGCGACTCGCAAAATGAAACCGACATCACCGGGTAGGCGTCACATGATCCTCTCGGACTATGCCGATATCACCAAGGGCAAGCGCCCTGAAAAGCGGCTGACGACATCGCAGAGGAAGACCGGCGGTCGAAACCATACCGGGCGCATCACCTCGCACCATCGAGGCGGTGGGAAAAAGCGCAAGTATCGCATCATTGATTTCAAGCGGAACAAGATCGGCATAACGGCCAAGGTCGCCGCCATTGAATACGATCCGAACCGGAGTTGCCGAATCGCGTTGCTGCACTACGCTGACGGCGAGAAGAGGTACATCATCGCCCCGGCAGGGTTGGTGGTCGGCACGACGGTTGAGTCGGGGCCTGGCGTGGACATTCTCCCCGGCAATGCGATGCCGCTTCGGAACATTCCGCTTGGAACGATCGTTCACAACATCGAGTTGCAGTTGGGTCGCGGCGGACAGATCGTTCGGGCCGCAGGCCTTGGGGCGCAGCTCATGGCGAAAGAGGGAAACTACGCCACACTGCGGCTGCCGAGCAATGAGATGCGTATGGTGCATCTGGAGTGCATGGCGACCATCGGCGAAGTCGGCAACTCGGATCACGAAAACGAAGTGCTCGGCAAGGCCGGCAAGAACCGAGGCCTTGGTCGCAGGCCGCACGTTCGCGGCGTCGCGATGAATCCGCGCGACCATCCCCACGGCGGCGGCGAGGCTAAGTCGCCGGTCGGTCGGAAGAAGGGACCGGTTGACCGATGGGGCAACAAGGCGCGCGGCTCCAAGACGCGACGGAAAAGAAGGAGCAACAGGTTTATCGTTAGGAGCAGACACGATGCTCGGAAGTAATCGGAGGTTGATGAGAATATGGCCCGTAGCTTGAAGAAAGGCTTTTTTGTTGACGACCACCTCGCCAAGAAGGTCGATGCGTTGAACGCCAAGAACGAGAAGAAGCTCATCAAGACGTGGTCGCGGCGATCGACTCTCACGCCAGCGATGATCGGTCACACGCTGGCTGTGCACGATGGACGAAAGCACGTTCCAGTGTACGTGACTGAAAACATGGTCGGCCATAAGCTCGGCGAGTTTGCCCCGACGCGGACTTACCGGGGGCACGACGGGAAAATCCCGGAACGGGGGACCAGAATTCGCTGAATCGACGGCCCTTGGCCACAGGGTGCCAAGAGGTACAATCAGTGGTCTTGCGCGAGGTAGTTTGAAGCTAGGAATGGGATTCGGCAACGGTACAGAAGATGGACGTTAGAGCAGTAGCAAAGTACGTACGGGTTCAGCCCCGGAAGGTACGGCTGGTGGCAAGCGAAGTGCGAGGAAAATCAGCTCGCGCTGCGGCCGACCTATTGCGCTTTCATCCCAGCAAAGGTGCGCGAGCCTTGCGCAAGGTGCTGATCTCCGCGATGGCCAACGCCCAGGAGAACCACGGCGCGAATCCGGACACGCTTCGCATTTTGAAGATCAGCGTGGACGAAGGTCCGCGGCTCAAGCGAATTCGCCCTCGGGCCATGGGGCGAGTCAATCGCATTCTCAAGAAGACGAGCCACATCACGGTTGTTGTGGAGGAGTTCGACGGCGGGAGAAAGGTCAAGCCGCACGGCACCAGGCCGAAGCCGCGACCGAGCTTCGACAAAGCGAAGTCCAGGAAAAAGAAGAAGGACGAGGCGATCGTAGAGGAAACTGTGGCAGCGGCAGACGAGGACCAGGCGGAGGATACATCAGAAGACGGCAGTGAGGCTGTCGAAGGCGAAGCCGCTGAGGGAGATGAACAGGAAACAGAAGATGCCGAGAAGAGCGACGATGCAAGCGAGAAGGAGGACGGCGATTAGCCGAGGAGTAGGTTAACTATGGGTCAGAAAATCCATCCGATCGGCTTTAGGCTCGGGATCATCAGAGGCCACGACAGCCACTGGATCTACCCCAAGCGGCAGTATCGAGAAGCACTGCTGTCGGATTACAAGATTCGTCGGTACTTGGCGAAGAAGATCGGCAAGGGCCTGATCTCAAGGATCGAAATCGAGAGAGCCGCTTCCAAGATAAAAGTGACGATCTTTACCTCTCGTCCCGGTGCCGTGATCGGCAGAGGCGGTAAAGGCATCGACGAAATCTCAAGCGATTTGAATCACTATATGCGCAAAGAGAATGCGTCTGCACAGGTCCAGGTGAACGTCGCAGAGGTGCGGCAGCCGGAGCTCGACGGGCAGCTGGTCGCCGAGAACATCGCCGTGCAGCTCGAACGCAGGATTTCGCACAGGCGCGCGATGCGCCAGGCGATTACACGCTGTGTCAGGATGAACGGACGAGGCATCAAAATCCAGGTATCCGGACGCTTGAACGGCGCGGAGATCGCCAGGAGCGAGTCGGACATGGTTGGAAAAGTCCCGTTGCACACCTTGCGCGCAGACATCGACTACGGATTTGCGACGGCCTTTACCGTCTACGGTACGGTTGGAATCAAGGTGTGGGTCTACAGGGGCGAGGTGCTGCCGGAGAAGCAGGTGCTGGCAGCGATCAAGGCAGAAAACTTGCCGCGGAAACGACCAGCGCGTGACCGGGAGTCAGCCGTCGCAAGTGAGTCTCCAGCCGAATTGACCACCGGCCCAACGGTGGATACGGACGCGGCAGCACCAGAGGTCACCGAGACCAAATCAGAAGACGAGGTGAGCAAGAATGTTGATGCCTAAGCGAACGAAGTTCAGAAAGCAGCACCGGGGCCGCATGCGGGGAGTGTCGAAGGGCGGCACCACCGTCGACTTCGGCGACTACGGTCTAATGGCGCTGCAGCCGTCTTGGATCACAAGCAGACAAATAGAATCTGCCCGCATCGCGATGACGCGCCATATCAAGCGCGGAGGGAAGGTGTGGATCAGAGTGTTCCCCGACAAGCCGGTTACCAAGAAGCCCCTCGAGCAGAGGATGGGCAAGGGCAAGGCTTCGGTCGAATACTGGGTGGCAGTCGTGAGGCCCGGCAAAATCCTATTTGAAATGAACGGTGTGGACATTGAGACTGCGCGAGAGGCGATCCGACTCGCTCAGCACAAGCTGCCGATCAAAACGAAGTTTGTGGTCCGCCAGGAGGGGTATTAGCAGCGGGCGCCTGCGTTGCTGATCGGAATCATCGAGATGAAAGGAATCAAGTCGTCTGAACTGAGAGAAAAGAGCGTGCCGGAGCTCGAAGAGATTGTTGAACAGGAGCGCGCGTCGCTCTACAAGGCTCGTCGAGACCTCGTATTCCGCCAGATCACGGATGTCGCGAGCCTGAAGGTCCGGCGAAAGAACATCGCGCGGATTTTAACGATCATCAAGGAAAAGAAGAGCGGAGGAGACAGGTGAGCGAAGAGGCACAGCGCGGGCGGCGAAAGATGCGACAAGGCGTCGTTAAATCGAACCGCATGGAAAAAACCTGCATCGTCACTTTGGAACGAGCGTTCCAGCACCCGCTGTACGGCAAGATCGTACGTAAGTCTCGCGGAGTCAAGGCGCACGACACGTTCGGATGCGACATCGGTGACAAAGTTGAGATTATGGAGACGCGCCCTCTGAGCAAGCATAAACGGTGGCGCATAGTTCGGATTATTGAGAAGGTCAAGTAAGGCAGCAGCGGTGGACGGAACGGATAGATGATACAGCAGTTTTCGAGATTGAAGGTCGCGGACAATTCAGGCGCGCGTGAAGTAATGTGCATCACGGTCCTGAAGGGTTCTCAGCCGCGCTACGGAGGCGTGGGCGACATGATCGTATGCTCTGTCAAGTCCGCCACGCCGAACATGCCGATCAAGAAAGGCGAGGTGATTCGAGCAGTCATCGTGCGGACTAAGAATCCGATTCGCCGCCGGGACGGTTCTACTCTGAGATTCGACGATAACGCGTGCGTCATCATCAACCCGGCGACGATGGAGCCGAGCGGGACTCGCATTTTTGGCCCGGTCGCACGCGAGCTGCGCGACGGCAAGTTCATCAAGATCGTATCGCTCGCCCCGGAGGTGATTTAGCATGCCGTCGAAAGCTGAAATGAAGCGAATAGCGGGCAAGCAGAAGCCTAAAATTCGCAAGGGCGACGAGGTGATGATCGTCGCGGGAAAGGACCTTGGCGAAAAGGGCTATATCTGGTCGATCAACGCCGAGAAGAACACCGCCATCGTGCTCCAAGCGAATGAGGAGAACGAAGACCAGCCGTTGCCGCTCAACGCGGTCACGAAGCACCGCAAGGCAAAGTACCAGGGCGAAAAATCTGCCAGGGTGCGCCTGCCGGCGCCGATCAACCTGAGCAACCTCATGGTCCTCGATCCTGAGACGGACGAGCCGACAAGGATCGGTCGGCGGCGAGAGGACGGCAAACTCGTTCGATACGCGAAGAAGTCCGGTAAGACGCTCGTTGACGGGCCGATCATGCAGGAGAAGGACTGATGGCAAAGCACGACGGAAAGAAGAAAGACGAAGTCCAGATGAAGCTCCCGGCGCCGCGATTGAAGAAGATCTACCGCGAGAAAGCGATGGCGAAGCTTCAGGAGAAGTTTAAGTATCGCTCGGTAATGGAGACGCCCAAACCAACGAAGATCGTCGTCAACATGGGCACAGGCTCCGACGAAAAGGCCGTCGATAACGCTATGCGGGACATGGCGACGATCACAGGACAGAAAGCGCAGGTTCGCCTAGCCAAAAAGTCGGTCTCGAACTTCAAGATCCGCGAGGGCATGAAGATCGGTTGCCGCGTCACGCTGCGCGGAGACCGTATGTGGCACTTCCTGGACAGGCTTTGCACGGTCGCGCTGCCGAGAATCAGGGACTTCCAAGGGTTTAGCCCAAAGTCGTTCGACGGTCGAGGCAACGTGACGATCGGGCTCAAGGAGCAGTTGATCTTCACTGAAATCGACTACGACACATTCGACAAGATTCGTGGAATGGACGTTACGATCGTGACGTCGGCGAAGACCGACGAAGAGGGAGCGGTTCTTCTCAAGGAACTTGGCTTTCCCCTGCACGATCAGAACGCGTAGCGCCGGCACGGCACAAGCGCGGGGCTTTCCGACTTTCTCGGAGCGTTGATCGTGTCGATCGGTAGAAGCCCGTCTGTTCTGGCGTTACGTCGATGGAAGGCGCTGGTCTCGGTCTATTTCCGCGATGCGGTGGCGTACCGAGCGTCGATGGCGATTTGGGTCATCACAGACGTCGTGACTGCGATCACGATGCCGATCGTCTTGATCGCCGCCTCCGGCGGAGGGGAGATACACGGCTTCTCCAGCGGCGATTTTGTCGTTTATTACCTCTCGATGCTGATGATTGGATCGTTCGTGACGAGCCATCTGATGTGGGACATCGCGCTGGAGATCAAAGAGGGAGTTTTTTCATCACACCTCATGCGACCGCTCGGGTACTTCGAATTTTGCGTTTTCAGAAACCTCTCCTGGAGGCTGATTCGTACTGTGTTGTTCCTGCCCTGGTTCGTTACGTTCTTGATCCTCTTCAGCGGGTATCTCGGTGGAACCGACCTTTACTTCGGCTGGGAGTTCTGGCTTTCTGTGCTGTTGGGGCACGGGGTCAGCCTGACGCTCGTCGTAGCCTTGGCGATGATCGCCCTATTCGTCCAGGAGGCGTTCGCGATCTTCGAGCTGTACTATCTGCCGATGCTGTTCCTCAGCGGTCAGATATTCCCGATCGCGCTGTTTCCCGACTGGGCGCGCGACTTGGCCGCCATCTTTCCGTTCTACTACACGATCGGAGCTCCGACAGAGATACTGATCCAAATTACACACGGTCCGGACATAGCCAGGGTGCTGCTGGTGCAAGGCGTGTGGATCGTGCTGTCATTCGGGCTGTTCAAGCTACTGTGGTGGCAGGGAACCCGGCACTATACCGGGGTAGGGATGTAGCCGGGTTCGGGCATAACCGAATTGAGCCCAGACTCGGGCAAGTGCCCAATTGGGCGCAGATTCGCAGAATTATGCTGTTTCAACCCCGTGAGAGAGTAACGATCTGACCACGAATCCGTCAAATCCATGTAAGATCATGTCGAGGCACGCCTTGAGGCTGAATTTGCAGGTGCAGGCTAGAACCTCCCACCTAGGGACCGCGTCAGATCGTGATTCGGATGAGCTGTTGGTGCGGAAGGCGAAAGCTGGCGAATATACAGCGTTCGAACTGCTGTTCGAGCGCCACCGCGCCCTGGTGTACCGATTTTCGTATCAAATGACGCAGGGGCGAGACGACGCTGAGGATATCGTGCAAGAGGTCTTCGTCCGGGCTTACCAGAACTTGCACAGGTATCGGGACGAGGCGAAGTTCACAACCTGGCTGCTTCGTATTGCGACGAACTTAGGAACCGATCGCGGCCGCATGATTCGTCGCCGTCAAAGGCTCGAGCTACAGGAATCGGCTGGGGCGTTGAGCTGGATGACCGTCGGAAATGCCGAAGATCCCATTAAGAACCTGGAAAGAGAACAGTTGAAGGACATTCTGCGCAGGGCGATCAGCGCGCTGCCAGATCACCACCGGAACGTGATCGTGCTGAGAGACATCGAGGAAATGGATTACAAGGACATGGGCGCTACTCTTGGTTGCAGCGTCGGCGGAGCAAAGCTGCGCGTATTGCGGGCCCGGCGCGCGTTGCAGACTCGCGTAGCCCCGCTGCTGAAGGAGATGGAAGAGGCAGAATGAAGAGCAGAAGAGATTTGATCATCAAGGCCGGATTTGGCGAGCTTTCGCCAGGGGACCAGGCCAAGCTTGACTCCCTGTCTCCAGAGGAGTTTGAACAGGTCGAGCAGGTCAAGAAGGTGCGCGAAGGCCTGAAGGCGCTGCGCGAAGTCCCCGAGTGCCAGATGTCGTCCGAGCGCCTGCGCGACGCCATCCTGAACCAAGGCGTCGTACCTAGCAGACAGTCCAAGCCGTGGACGTTTGCGATTGTCGCTGCTGCAGCGATTCTGGTCGTCTTCTTCGGCTCTCAACTCGACGTTCTTGTTCCCGGTGATACAGTGAGTAGCCTCGATTCCGGTGATCCAGAATCAGGCTTAGAAGGCGTTCTGCCGCCAGCTGATGGCGACATCGTGAATCCCGATGAGAATGGAGACACAGAACCTTCCGAGTCTGGCGCTGCGAACGGTAACTCGTTGGTCGCAGTTTTGGACGCATCAGTGGCGACGAACGTGGGTCGATTTAGGCCGTCGAACAACTCTGCAAGTCGAGCAGGGAGCCGGGCCGATGACACCGAAGAGTGGGGTGTCCCCCCTTGGCAACGTGGCTCCGAGGGCGGTATGAGCCTCGTGAGGTTTGACCCGCTGCCTGACTCCGAGGTCTTTCCGACTTTCTTAGCAGCTACAGGCTCGCAAGACGACGAGTACTCGGATAATCTGGTCGTGATCGACTATGTTGAGGATCCAGACACGGGCGCATTCGTCGCCACTGAGGTAGAAACGTTCGGTGATGTTGTCTTCGGCGGCTAGTTTTCTAGCGATCGGCGCCGGCCTGCTCGGGCAGGCCCAATCCACGGAGGCGACCACGTGGCAGCTCGTTCGCCAATCCGTCGCGTATCTGTATCACGGCAACCAGCCGATCGGCGTGGCAGCGCTGATCGACGATTCTGGCCTGTTCTTGACCCATATGAGCTTGGTCCAGGGCATACAGACTCTCGCAAAGTTCGAAGACGGCAGCCTGCCGATGTCGATGCTCTTAATCGCGTCGGACGAGCACACGCAGCTCGCGCTTCTTCGACCGTCGTACTGGGAGATGGGCAGGCGGCGGCCGATCGCAATTTCCAAGTCTGCGCTAGAGCGAGGTGCACCCGTCACGGTTGCAACGGCGCAAGGCCCGATTCGCGGCGAGTTCGTCAGTGACAGTCGCGTTGGCGTGATGAGGCCTTCGCTCCGGTATATGCCGCTGAGCGAAATTCGCTTTGAATCCTCAGCCGGCAAAATAGGGGGATCGATGGTGTTTGCCAGCAACGGAGAGTTGATCGCCGTCCTCGGCGCAACCCTGACGAAAAGCCAAAGGGCTCTAGAATCTCAGCAGGAGCAGTCGTTAAGCGATATCAGGAGCGGTTTCGCTCCCGCCAAGTTCGGCCCCAAAGGGCTTACAGTCGGGTACGCGATTTCGCAAGACGTGCTGCGAAGAGTCGTCGTTGGCTTCAAGAGTCCGATGCGGCGCGTGCAGCATCCTACGATCGGTATTTTCTTCAAAGCGTCGACTTCTGGCCGGGGCGTGCTGCTAGTGTCCGTGATGCCCGGCTCGCCGGCCGGTCTTGCAGGGCTGTTGGCCGGCGATGTCGTTCTGGACGTGAACGGCACATCGGTCAACGATCCGGTGGAGCTGGCTTCGATTCTCTTCAGCAAGTCGATCGGCGACACGATTACAATACGGTATATGCGCGGATTGACAAAGACGAGCGTCAACGTAATGCTGGTCGGCGGTCAGGTCTCGCTCGGTTTAACGCCGATTGGCAGTCAGTTTCCGCTCGGTCGATAGTCGTCGATCAGCCAGCGAAACTCGGCCTTGCCTCGAAACACGTTTTCGTCCGGCCTGAACACGATGTCGATCTTCGCCCCGTTGCCGAGTGCGGAGAGCCCCTCGCCGATGCCGAACGCCATAGCCTTGTGAGGTGTGCCGCTCGTGTCAATCAGAGATAGCCGCACATGAGCCGGGTTGCTCGTCGGAGCTATATTCGACGTCGTCAGACCGAGGCAGCCAAACGTCGGTTCGGGATTGCCCTGTCCAAACGGCGCCAGCGCGGCGAGTTCCTCGACAACCCGTGGGTTGGACGCTTCGCTCGGGTCGATGATCGCGTCGATCTCGATGCGCGGCACGAGGTCGTCGTCGGTCAGCACCGAGTTCGCATACGACTTCATCGCTAGGGCGAAACCCTCAAGCTTAGAGGCCTCGAGCGAAAACCCCGCAGCTTGCTCGTGGCCGCCTCCGCTGGAGAGATGTGGCCTAGCTGCGTCGATGGCTGCTCCCAAGTTGAAGCCAGGGATGGACCTCGCCGATCCGCGAGCATGGCCGTTTTCGTCGATCGTCACGACGAAGGTCGGCCTGTAGTACTGCTCCGCAAGTTTGCCGGCCACGATACCGATCAAACCTGGGTGCCACCCCTCACGACTCACAACGATAGCGCGGTCGCTCGGGGAGTGGGTTTGTTCGACGAGTTCGACCGCCTCATCATAGGCGTGAGCTTGCTCGACGCGTCGCTGTCGATTCGTTTCGTCCAGCAGCTCTGCGATCACGTCTGCCTTTTCAGGATCGTCTTCCAGCAGCAGGTCGAGCGCAAGGCGCGAATCTGCCATGCGCCCTGCTGCGTTGATGCGCGGCGCGATCTGAAACCCGACGTTGCGGGCAGTGATCTTTCGACTTGGGTCATCGAGCTCGCACACTCTGAGAAGAGATCGCAGCCCCGGCTTCTTGCTGTGCTTGATGCTTGTCAAGCCGTGGCTAGCGATAATCCTGTTCTCGTCGATGAGCGGCATTACGTCGGCGATCGTTCCAAGCGCCGCAAGGTCCAGGTAGGCGCGGAAGAAACGGCTTTCGTCGATCTTCAGCTCTTGTGTGATGCCCTGGCAAAGTTTGAAGACGACTCCAACGCCGCTTAAGTGCTTGAACGGATATTGCGAATCGCGTCTGTGAGGGTTGACTACAGCAGCAGCCGGAGGCAAGGTTTCACCGACTTCGTGGTGGTCGGTAACGACGACTCGCATTCCAGCCGAGTTAGCCGCGGCGACTTGCTCGTGAGCAGATATGCCGCAGTCGCACGTCAGAAACAGCTTGCAGCCAGCCTCAGCGGCCATTTTGACCGCATCTAGGTGGATGCCGTACCCTTCGCGCGTTCTATGCGGTACGTGCGGCACTACGTCGCAGCCGAGTCTGCGCAGGAACCTTGTGAAGAGGGCCGCGCTCGTGACTCCATCGGCGTCGTAGTCTCCATGTACGAACACCCGCTTTCCGCTCTCTTTGGCACCGAGGATTTCGCCGACCGCCGGATCGAAGTCAGGCAGCAGGGAAGGAGAGTGCAGGTCCTGCAGGCTTGGATTGAGATACGCCGAGGCCTGCAGCGGATCAGAAATACCGCGGCTGAGGAGTACTGATGCCACGAGGGGGCTGATGCCCAACTCATGCGACAACGTGTCAACTGCCCGGTCGTCGACCTCAGCAACGGTCCACTGCTTGTATCTGGTATCGACTTCAGGCATAAAGCTATCAAGCCGCTGGCGGCGGCTAACAAGTACGACAGCTTACACCCTTTCGACTTGTGGGAAGTCTAGCTCCACGGGCGTGTCGCGGCCGAAGATGCTGATCATGACCTTGAGCTTTTCTCGATCACGATTGACCTCCTCAATCCGTCCTTGATAGTCCACGAACGGTCCTTCGACCACCCGGATCAAATCGCCTTTGTCAAACGCGACCTTTGGCGTCTCCTTGCTCAATTCAAGGTTCTTCAGGATCCGTCGAACCTCGAAATCCTCAAGCGGGATTGGTTTGCTGCCGCTTTGCACGAACCCTGTCACTCCGCTCGTGCTCTTGACCAACTTGAAAGAATCGTCGGTCATGTTCATGTGGACCATGATGTATCCAGGAAAAACCTTCCTTGACACGACGACGCGCTTGCCGTTGCGAGTACTGAGCTGTTGTTCAGTCGGGATCATGATTTCAAACAGATCGAAATCCCAGAGACCCTCCGCTTCAGCTCTGCGCTTCAAAATATCCCGCACTTTGTTCTCGTGGCCCGAGATCGTGTGAACCGCGTACCAAGACCTTGCCATTGCCTAGCCACCTCCGAGAAGTATTTTGAGAATTTGTTCTACCACGACCGACAGCCCAAAGAGCATCAGGACAACGCCCAGGCAGACGGACAGCACAACGCTAGTCAAGCGGCTCGTCTCCTTAGGGCCGGGCCACGTGACGTGCTTCATTTCGCTCACGACATCCTTATAGAAACCACGGATGCCACGCCGCATTTTCGGTATCGGGATTGACTTCTTGCTCATTGTCGCTCGACGATTGCGGTTGCTACGGTTATAGGGCCGAAGAACCGAGGAATACGACTATGATACCATCGTCTTGGCGCAGGTCAGCACGATTGGCCCCTTGTCCGAGCCGTCGCGCTAGCGGCGAATGTTCGTGATTTCGTATCTAAGGTCGCCAGCTGGGGCGCTGTACCGCACGATGTCGCCGACGGCTTTGCCCAGCAGAGCCCGGCCGAGGGGGGATTCGTCGCTGATCAAGTCCTCGTCCGGATTCGCCTCGACGCTAGCGACGATCCGAACCTCGAACTCGATCCGTCGGCGCTTGTCCTTGACGGTGACACGGGCGCCCAAGCCTACTTCCTTCGTAGAAACCTTCCGCTTATTGATAATGGCCGCGTTCGCAAACATCGCCTTGAGTTCGTTGATCCGGTTTTCTACCATGGCCTGCTCGATCTTCACCTCTTCGAGCTCGCTGTTATCCTCGCTGAACTCGCCCCGATCCTTGCTGTCCCGGATGCGCTCAGCGATCTCCGCCCGCTTGTCCACGGAGAGGCGTTGAAGCTCGTTCTTGAGGCGAGCGTGGCCTTCGGCCGTCAGCAGGATCTGGCCTGTCGATTCAAGTTCAATGTCGTCCATTTGGCTTCTTTCCGCTTGTCGCGGTTCGCAATTATAGCAGGATAGTTAGCTGTGCCCTGCGGGGTTAATTTCTAAGTTACCAACGTCCCTAGCGGCGAGGCGGTTCCGATTCAGCACCATTTCGTGACTTCAAATATATACGTCAAATTTACGGGGATTGTGCGGCAAGCAGTAATACTTCAGCCCCGAAAGGTACCTTTGAGCCTGTGCGAATCAGGCTGATCGGCTTATTCGGGCTGGTTTTGAGTTCTCAGGCCATGGCCCAGCATGTAGTGCGGGTTGAGGCAGACGACGTCTGGGAGGTCTCACCTGAGGTCATCATCAACATCGAGCACGATAGCTCGATGCGGGACATCCTCCAGATTTACGTCGTCAAACCGGGCTATACGCCTGAATTGCTCAGATCCAAGATCCAATGGATCGCAAGTGAATTAGGTTCGCCGGTCGATGGCCTGGAAGTGTATCCGATGGGGAATGGACAGCCTGGGGTCAAAGCAATCTGCACCGTCAACAACGTCGTGGACCCCACGCTCGGCGAACTTAGAATTCAGCCTCTCATTCGAGCCTTCCTTACCGGATCGCAGGGCCAAACGATCAAGTCGTTCAGCATTCGATTCAGCGGATTCGTTCCGACTAACTCCACCTTGCAGTCCTACCGATCGGACGCTGTCGTGCTCGAAGCCAGCTTCGATCCAAGGTCATCCATCCTGGAATACCGCGTCCTCGTCAGGACCGATGACCCCGCTGAACTGACGATTCCTCCGCGGTACTTTCCCAACTCGTACGTTGTGCCCAGCGGCAAGAGCCGGAGCAGGTTGCCGATCGTGATTTCTCTCCTGGTTATTGCTGGCCTATCAGCCGGTGCTTTGGTATACTTCGCCCAGCTTAGAGGCCAAGCTGCAGCTTGAGGGAGGGGGCAGCCAGCGCACAGCGGACAGAATATGCAAGACGCGGCATCCATACAACTTTTCGACCTGATAGAAGCCGGCTACGAGGTCGTGGCCTCGGACGTGATGCTCAAGGCGGATCACAAGCCGATGATGAAGCAGCACGCCTCCGTGGCGCCCCTGCCGGGCGATTGGCCCGTGTTGTCGGAGGCTGACGTCCTGCGCCTGATTGGCAGCGTTATGACCGAGAGGCAGAGCAAGCGCTTTGAGAACTCGATGGAGATGGATATCGCCTTCTCAGTCGAGGGCAAATGCCGAGTTCGCACGAACATTTATCGGCAGAAAGGGACGATCGCTGCCGTTTGCCGGATCATTCCATCGAGGATCAAGAACCTGGAAGAGCTCGGAATGCCGGCGGTTCTAGGTGAACTGACCAAGCACCGGCAGGGTCTCGTGCTTGTAACCGGGCCGACGGGCTGCGGCAAAACGACGACCCTGGCGGCGCTGCTCGATATCATCAACGAAACGCGACCGGTGCACATCGTCACAATCGAAGATCCTCTTGAGATCGAGCACCACGACAAAGTGGCGTACATCAGCCAGCGCGAGGTTGGCCTTGATACGGAGGATTTCTTCCCGGCGCTGCGCGCGGTTGTGAGAGAAGCCCCCGATGTGATTCTGATCGGTGAGATGCGCGACGTCACCACGATGCACGCTTCTCTCCAAGCAAGTGAAACAGGCCACCTCGTCTTCTCCACGGTGCACACGTCGAGCGCGTACGACACTCTCGACAGAATCGTCAACATGTTCCCGCCGCACGAGAAGAGGCACCTCTGCCAACGCCTTGGCGGATCACTCAGGGCGATCATCGCACAGAAACTGGTGCCGCGCGCTGACGGTGCTGGGCGCGTAGTCGTTCCCGAGATTCTGATCTGCACGCCCACGGTATCGAAGGCGATCGAGGACGGAGCGTTTGGCGACCTGTACCATCTAATGAACGAAGGTGGATTCTGGGGAATGCAGACGATGAACCAAGGCTTGGCGCGATACGTCAAAGCTGGGATCATAACTGAGGAGATCGCGATCAACTATGCAGGTATCGTATCGGAGTTGAAACAGTTGTTGCGTCGATAGGACGAGGGTGGAATGTCGAGACTAAACGAACTGTTAAGACACATCGTCGAGATCGAGGCCAGCGATCTCCACTTGAAGGCGGAAAATCCGCCGATCATTCGCCTTCACGGAGAATTGATTCGTGTGGATCAGCCTCCATTCACAGTCGACGAACTGCAGAACATGCTCTTTGAGGTTCTCTCGGACGAGCGAAAGCAGCGGCTGATGAAGGACCTTGAGCTCGATATGTCCTACGCCTTGGAAGGACTTGCGAGGTTTCGCGTCAACATGTTCTGGCAGCGAGGCAAGCTGGGCGCGCTATTCCGCCTGATTCCGTACAAGATTCGGACAATAGAGGATCTCAGGATTCCAAAGGTCGCCGAAAAACTGTCGTTGCTGCCACGAGGCTTGATTCTGGTCACCGGCCCAACGGGCTCAGGCAAGTCGACGTCGCTTGCAGCGATGATCAACCACATAAACATAACCTCACGGAAGAACATAGTAACAATCGAGGATCCGATAGAGTACGTGCACTCCGACAAGATGTCGATCATCAATCAACGCGAAGTCGGCACGGATACGAGTTCGTTCGCTGAAGCATTGCTTCACATCATGCGGCAGAACCCGGACGTGATCCTGGTAGGCGAAATGCGCGACCTGGAGACTATCAAGCTGGCGATCACTGCAGCGGAGACCGGACACCTCGTGTTCTCGACGCTCCACACCGTGGACGCAGCTCAGACGATCGATCGTATCGTCGACGTGTTCGAGCCAGATCAACAGGAGCAGATTCGAACGCAGCTGGGCGTGACGCTGCAAGCGGTCATATCGCAGACGATCCTTCCGACAGCCGACAAAAAGGGCCGAGTGGCGGCCTTCGAAATCATGATCGCTACGCCGGCGGTCCGAACGCTGATCCGTGACGCCAAGACGCACCAACTCTATATGGACATTCAGACTGGAGCGCAGTTCGGCATGCAAACGCTCGACACGGGCTTGCTGGGGCTGCTCTCTGAGGGAATTATAGAATACGAACAAGCGCTGGCGAAATCGTCGGATCCCGAAGAGTTCAAGCGTCTGGCGACGAAACAGGGCTTGCTGGAGGCGACACGTGCTACAAGTTAAGCAGTTGCTTGAGCGCACGGTTGCGCTGAACGGGTCGGACCTTCACCTCAAGACCGACACCGGCAAGACTTACGTTCGCATTTACGGGCATTTGCACGAGCTGGAGGACGTGCCCCATTTCACCCCTGAGGAATTCAGCGATGGCATCGGCGCAATCCTTCCTCCCGAGCAAATCTCTGCGTTCCACAGGGACCAGGAGCTTGATTTCGCGCTCGAGATTTCCGGCGTCGCGCGATTTCGCGGAAATCTGTTCCGGCAGCGGGAACACGAGCAGGCTGTATTCCGCGTGATCCCCCTGTACATCCAGACGATGGAGGAGTTGCGCCTTCCGGAGGCCTGCTACGGCTTCGTCGAGCGACCGCGCGGCTTTGTTCTGGTCACCGGCCCAGCGGGCTCAGGAAAGTCGACCACGCTCGCCGCGATGATCGATCGAATCAACCGTACCCGTAGCGTGCACATCGTTACCGTCGAAGACCCGATCGAGTTCGTTCACGACGACCATCTGGCACTGCTCAACCAGCGCGAGATCGGACGGGACACGCACGCCTTTCGGTACGCGCTAAAGTATGTATTGCGTCAGGATCCAGACGTGATCCTCGTCGGCGAAATGCGCGATCTTGAAACTATCCACCTGGCGATCACAGCCGCTGAAACCGGCCACCTCGTTTTTGCGACTCTGCACACCGTGGACGCCATACAAACAGTGGATCGCATCATTGACGTATTCCCGATCCACCAGCAGCAACAGATTAGGATGCAGCTCTCCGTCAACCTGCTGGGCGTTGTGTCACAGACCCTCGTCCGGCTAAAGGACGGCGACGGTCGAACCGCAGCGTTTGAAGTGTTGAACGCGACTTCAGCCGTCCGCAACAACATTCGTGAGAACAAGTCTTACCAGATCAGTTCGATCATTCAGACCGGCCTCAAGCAGAAGATGTTCTCCTTGGATCAAAGCCTTGTCAGGCTGGTGATGGATGGCATGGTAACGAAGGAGGACGCTAGGAGCCACGCGAAGGAACCCGGAGAGTTCACCCGCATGCTGCACTTGAGCGAAGACGCAGTGATAAAGAATGCGAAGGCGGGTGGCGACCGAAAACGCAGGGATAGCGGCCCAACTCAGGCTCCGCCGGTAGTAGAAGATGTGCCGGAGGCGCCGCCCGTCAGCGGCGTCCAAGGCCAGCCCAACCGCCCGGGTTACACTCGGGATTAGCCATGGGTCACGAAGCCGACCCGGCTACGAAAGAGCAGGGCGAGCGCTCAGACCAACGGATGTACAGTGACGTCGGTCGCCTTGTTACCGAGTCGGGCGCAGAGATTCCCAGCGTCGCCATTGCGTACCAGACCTGGGGGAAGCTCAGCTCTGATCGGGATAACGCTATCCTAGTTTGTCACGCGCTGAGCGGCGATGCCGACTGCGCGGATTGGTGGCCCGCGATGGTCGGCCCGGGCAAAGGGATCGACACGGACAGGTTCTTCGTGATCGGCTCGAACTGTCTCGGTGGATGCCGAGGATCGACCGGACCGCCGTCGCGGCACCCAGACGGCGGAACCTGGGGAAGACGGTTTCCGATCATCACGATCGGCGACATGGTCGAGTGCCAGTTCCGGCTCGTTCGAAGCCTCGGGATCGATACTCTCCTCGGCGCGTGCGGCGGCAGCATGGGCGGAATGCAGGCGCTTGAGTGGAGCTTGAGAAAACCCGGCTCCGTGCGCAAGGTGTGGATGACGGGCTGCGCACGGGCGCACAACGCCATGCAGATCGCGCTCAACGAGGTCGGTCGACAGGCGATCATGCGCGATCCCGCCTGGAAGAACGGAGAGTACGCGTTGGACGAGCAGCCGGCGGGCGGGCTGGGCGTCGCCAGGATGATGGGGCACATCTCATATCTGAGCGCCGAGAGCTTCGCCACCAAGTTCGGTCGCGGTTTTCAGGACAAACCGGTTGCCGACTGGACGCTAGGCACAGAGTTTCAAGTTGAGAGCTATCTCGACTACCAGGCATCGAAGTTCACCCGCAGATTTGACGCCAACAGCTACCTGTATCTGACCCGCGCGCTGGACTACTACGATTGTCAGAGCTTCGACGGATCGCAGAGCGAATACATGTTCACGTCGTTCACCAGCGACTGGCTGTATCCGTCGAGCCAGAGCCAAGAGTTGCTCCGGCTGGCTGAGGAGGCTGGGCGACCGGCAGAGTGGCACGAAATCGATTTGCCGCACGGTCACGACGGGTTCTTGCTCGACGGGGAACAGCAAGGCGAACTGGCGCGTCTATTCTTCGGTTCGTGATCGGGGCAAGCAGTCCCTGCGAGGTTGCGCTACAGATTCAAAAGGTGGGATAATCCAGTTTCGCGCGGGGGTGTAGCTCAGCGGTTAGAGCGCCGGCCTGTCACGCCGGAGGTCGCGGGTTCAAATCCCGTCATCCTCGCCATCTAACTCCGTGCCGCGGTAGCTCAGGTGGTAGAGCATCGCACTGAAAATGCGAGGGTCGGCGGTTCAAGTCCGCCCTGCGGCACCATTTTTTCTGACCTACACGCGCACGGTCCAGACGATTTGGTCGATGCGCGCTTGCCAGGGATAGGAGATGATCGGCCCCGCCTGCTTCCACTTCAGCCTCGCGCGCATCTTGCGCGTGCCGGGATCGATGAACCGAGAAGCGCCGGCCAGGAACGTCAGCTCGATCGCTGAGTCGGAAGTCGTCGCCATTCGCACGTCCACCTCCTCGTACATCCCGGTCGTGAAATTGAACAGCTCGATCCACTGCCTGATGCCGAAGATGTCGGTCGATGCCTCGAGCTTGAACCGCAGTTCGTTGGTCGCAGAAACCGGGGCGGTCGCCTCAACGATGACCTGCACGGGCGCGGCCGAGGCGTTGAGCGTTATCCAAGGGCGTACTACAAGCCGGT